>DAOUHO010000081.1:0-4796 GCA_034428595.1 Chloroflexota bacterium
CCATCGTCACGGCCGTCATGGCCGCCGCCGGCGCCGAGGCCAGCGTCAGCGCCGTGGCCTCCGACCCAACAACCACCACCGCCTTCCTCGACGGCTGGCGCGTCGCTTTTCTCGTGCAAGCCGTCTTCATGACCGCCGCAGCGCTGATCGGGCTGATGTATCGGCCGCCGAACGCGATGGACACAAACGAGCCCAAATAGCCCGTTCCCAGCGGCCTAGACCTTATTGGCATGGCCTGTATCGAGTATCTTGAATTCACAGATATCTGCGCTTTCGATATCGCAGTCGGTGATTTTTGACTCGATAATGTCCTCCTGACCTGGATGAAGCACAAACTTCCTTGAAGATTGATGAGACCTGTATCGTTGACCACGAAACTCAATTGTTGGGTCTACCATCCACACTTCAAATTGACTCCTGTTTCGGATCCTGAATTTGACTATGACATCCGTGTCGCGCCTAGCAGTGATAAATTCGACCCGTTCCCTGGGGTCAGATCTCATAGTTTGCTCCAATTTCTCCTGACGGACTCGTCGCCTCCAAGATCGGTATTGATTCCAACCGACGATTCCGGAGGTAATCACGCCTGTGCCGGCGACTATTGATAACAATACTATTTCCGCGATAACGCTATATCCCTCAGAGTCTAGTTGTTACCCAAATCTGAAGCTGCGCCGCGAATTCATTGCCTACGCATCAACAGTATCAGAACACCGCAGTTTCGGCGCCCGACAGCGCAGGCCACGGAAGCAAGCGGCATCGACAAGACGTGGCTGAAACCGGCACCGCGCCGAACTCGAACTATCCCTACAGCAACCCCAACCCACGCAGCATCTCCCGCACCTGCTCCATCTCCTCTTCGGTGGCGTTCGGCGCGGGTGAGCGGCGCCAGCGGGGGGCCACGCCGCAGACCTCGATCATCGTGTGCACCAGGCCATCGCCGCCGGCCGGGAACACCGGCCACAGGTCCCAGATCGGCTGCTCGTAGTGCCTTGCCAGGCGCCAGGCTTCGGGCAGGTCGTCGCGCTTGATGGCGTCCCAATAGAGCTTCTGCGGCAGGAGATTGCAGTAGATGAATACGTCCAGCCAGGAGTTGCAGTTGCCGTGGGGCCACAGCACGTAGTGGCGCTTGATGCCGCCACCGCCGGCCATGGGCCAGCGGTCGCCCCAGCGCATCAGCACCTCGTGCGCGTAGTCCAGCGTCAGGTCCTCTTTGAAGGCCCACATGTTCGGGTCATCGGCCACCAACTCCAGCGTGCGGATCGGCACGTCGCCCACGAACATCACCGGCGCCACCTGGCCGCAGGCCTTGTAGTAGTCCGCCAGGGACTCCGGCGTGCCCTTGGCCCAGTCGGCGGGGCGCACCATGTAGAGGTCGTATCCCAGCTCGCGCACGAAGCGGCCAAACTCTATCGCCTTGTTGAGGCCCCACTGGTTGTCGCAGGCGATGGTCAGCGCGCGGCCGTCCACGTGGTCGATCACCACCCGGTGCAGCTCCACCACCTCGTCGTCGGTGAGCAGCGAGATGAGGCTGTCGCCCCAGGTCAGCATGATGACGTTGCAGTTGCCTTCCAGCGACTTGTCGATCACCGCTCGCGTCCCGTCCCAGTCGATCTCACCGGACTCGGTGAAGATCGTGGGCAGCGAGTTGATGGGGCCGTCGAGCAGGGCGCGGACTTCATCGTGGTCACGCATCGAGAACCTCCGTGCGGCTACATCAGGCCAACGCCGCGCAGCCAGTCGCGCAGCTGGTCGAGTTCTTCGTCGGTCGGATCGGGCGCGGGTGAACGGCGCCAGCGCGGCGCGACATCGTAGACCTCCAGCAGCGCGTGGGCGAACAGCCCGTCCTTTTCGTAGCGGACTTGCGCGGCAAGGTCCCAGAGCCTCTGCTCGTAGCGCATGGCGATATCCCAGGCCGTGCGGGTGTCGTCGCGTTTGAGCGCGTTCCAGTAGTCAACGGTCGGCTGCGGGTGAAAGCGGATGAAGATGTCCAGCCACGCGCGCGGGCCGTGGGGATGGAACAGCACGTGCCGCTTGTGCGCGCCGCCGGTGACCATGGCCCAGCGGTCGCCCCAGCGCATCTGCACCTCGTGGGCATAGTCGATGGCCAGGTCTTCCTTGAACGCCAACACGTTGGGCACGTTTTCGATCAACTCGCAGGTGCGCAGCGGCACCATGCCCACCAGCATCACCCGGGTCACCTGGGCGATGGCCCGAAAGTGCTCGGCCAGGGTCTCCGGCGTGCCCTTGGCCCAGTCGGCGGGTCGCACCATGTAGAGATCGAACCCCAGTGCATCGACGTAGCGACCGAACTCCAGCGCCTTGGGCAGCGCCCACTGGTTGTCGCAGCCGATGGTCACGGCCCGGTTGCCCACGTGCTCGATCACGTTGCGATGCACCTGGGCCAGCTCCGTGTCGGTGAGCAGCGAAACGAGACTGTCGCCCCAGGTCAGCATCACGATCTGGCAACCGGCGTCCAGCGCCACGTCGATGACGTTGCGCATACCCTCGTGATCGATGTCTCCGTCGCGTTTGAACACCGTCGGCAGCGAGAGGCACGGTCCTTCCATGAGGCCGCGGATCTCGTCCGGCGACTTCATGCCGGCACCGGCTGCGTCTGCGGACCGAGCCCAGCCAGGAATTCGCGCAACTCGTCCATTTCTTCCTCCGTTGGGTTGGCCGCCGGCGACCGCCGCCAGCGGGGCGCCACGCCCGCAGCCTCCACCATCGCATGCTTGACGAGCCCGTCGGGCCCATAGCGCACGCGCTGCGCCATCGCGCGCAGCGGAACCTCGTATTGCATCGCCTGCGCCCAGGCCGCCGCGATGTCGCCGCGCTGCAGCGCCCGCCAATAGTCCTGCGACACCGCCGGGAAGGTGCGGCAGAAGCCATCGAGCCAAGTGTCGCAGTGCCCGTGGGCCCACAGCAGGTGGTGACGCTTCATGCCACCGCCGCCGACCATCGGCCAGCGGTCGCCCCAGCGCATGATGATCTCGTGGGCATAGTCCAGTCCCAGGTCTTCCTTGAAGGCCCACATGTTCGGGTCGTCGGCGAGCAGCTCCAGGGTCCGCAGTGGCACGTCGCCGACGAACATCACGGGCGACTCGCGCCCGCAGGCGGTGTAGAACTCCGCCAACGATTCCGCCGTGCCCTTGGCCCATTCCGCGGGGCGGACCATGTAGACGTCGAAGCCAAGCTCGCGCACGTAGCGCCCGAACTCGACCGCCTTGTTGCGGCCCCACAGATTGTCGCAGGCGATGGTGACGGCGCGCTCGCCGACCTGGTCGATGACGACGCGGTGCAGCTCGGCGACTTCGTCGTCCGTGAGCAACGAGATCAGGCTGTCGCCCCAGGTGAGCATGATCACGTCGCAGCCGCGGTCGATGCTGAAGTCGATCAGGTTGCGGATGGATGGATAGTCGATCGTGCCGTCTTGGTGAAAGATCGTCGGCACGGAGTTGCACGGCCCCACCAACCGCGCGTCGAACTCATCCTTCGACTTGATGGCTCAGGCTCCGGGTCGGGCAATCCTGTGCGCCACGATATCCGAACAGACGCCCGCGCGCCGATTCGGTCAACTCGCCGTTGACAAAGCTCCCCGTGCAACCCCTTCGTCACTCTCGCGAAGACGGGAGTCTAGGCCATCCCCACGCCTGCCCGATCATCCGCGTGAGCCCGTCGGAAATCGCGGCAAATCCCTCGTCGTTCGGATGCACCAGGTCCGCCAGACGCGACTCGTCGCCGGGACCGATGAGGCTGCACCCCTCGAGCACCACCAGGTTGGCGTCGCCCGCGGTCACGCGGGCGCTCACCGCGCGCCGGATGACCTGGCGATACTCCTCCACGCTGGCGCCGGCGGCATTTCGCTGATATCCCTCGGTTACGTACCACGTGGGCGTGATGATGACGATCGGGGTCTCCGTGTGGGATGCGCGTACGGTTTCGAGAAACTCGGCATAGATGCGGCCAAACTCGATCGGGCCGGTTATCCCTTGCCCAAAGGTGTTGATGCCGTAATAGAGCACGATGGCGTCTGCCGGCAGCCCCGCCACGATCCGCGCCATGCCGGGCTCGCCCCTGGCCGATCCGCCGAATCCCAGGTTGATGAAGTCGGCCCCCAGCGCACGGGCCACCCGCGCCGGATAGATCAGTCCGGCCCGACTCGTGATGGCGCCGTGCGTGATTGAATCTCCGTGGAATGTGATGAAGCGTGACGGACGCGAAGCCGGCGCCGCCAGGTTTGCGCCGGGCGCGAGACCCAACGCCTCGAGTCGCACCTCGGTGTAGGGCGGCATGTGCAGCTCGAGCTCGTGTTCGCCGGTCATGCCGCTCAGCAATTCAGCCTCGCACGGACCCTCGTCGGCGCTGCCCGTCGTGGTGGCATACCGTCCGTCAACATAGGTATCCACCATGGAGGCACGGGTCGGCCGTCCCAAGTACTCGAACCTGAGCGCAACACTCGGACTATCGGTTCGAAATACCAGCCGGACGCCCGCGGGCATCTCCGAGCGTTCCCAGGTGTCGGCGGGCAGGCTGTCCCGGTACTGGTCCGGCAGCCGGTGGAGCAGCGCCCGCGGCGCGCCCACCAAGCCCCTCATCTCGACGTCCGGCGACGGCAGCGCGATCCATTGCATTTGCTGAGACACCTCGGCGGCGGTCGGGGGCATAGTAAGCGCCGGTGACCAAAATGGGCGCCCACTAGGAACGCCCTACACAGAGCGGGAATCCAAGAAGGGCTTCGCCGATCGGCGCAAGGGGCATAATCGCCCGGTATGGCGACCGCCGTCGCCGAGACG
>DAOUHO010000082.1:0-6929 GCA_034428595.1 Chloroflexota bacterium
CGGAGACTCATTACGGGCTGATCGCCACGATGCGGGCCGGCGGGCCCCATCCGCCGGAGATGCCTTGGAATCCGGGGCTGGACGCTCCATATCACTACGGGGTTGATCTGCTGATGGGGCTCCTTACGCCGCCCATTGGTCCCGATCCGGCCTTCGTAACAGAACTGTTGAGCGCCTACGTCTTTGCGAGCTATGCGCTGATCGTGGGGACGCTGCTTCTGCGACGCGGATCATGGATCGCCGTCGCGGCGCTCGCACCGCTGCTGCTTGCGGCCGGCACGCAAACGTTCCTTGGAGTCTCGCCGGGAGCGCTTCAAGCGCCGGTCCCGGCGGGGATTCCGGCACCCGGCCTGCGAGCGTCGCTGGCGTCGGTCTACGTGGATGGACTCGGGGCGAGCGTGTCCGTGCCGCCAAACGTTTCGATACCGAGTTTCCCGCTGGCCTACGCGTTGGCATTGGTGGTGCTGGAACGCGCCGCGCATCGCAAGGACTGGCATTGGGCGCGCCATGTGGCGTTGGCGCCGCTGGTTGGATTCCTGGGGCTGGTGGATGAGGCCGTCGCGCCCATCGCGCTCGCGCTCTGGGCTGGCCTGGAGGCCATCGTTCTCCTGAAATCTGGGCGCACACGCCCGGTCGTGCGAAGTGTCCTGCGCGTCGCGACGGGGCCGGTGCTCGCCGCGCTCCTGCTTGTCGCCGGCGGCGGCGTTATCACGAGTGTCCTAATCGGGGGAACGGAGAGTGGCCTGTACTTTTCCTGGATCGACCACTCGATTCGGCGGCCGTCGCTAGCGTCCTTCACGGCGCTGGCCGGCGGCGTCGGTCTGTTGGGCTTGGGACCCGTGGTCGTCGCCGGCGCCGCCTTACTGCTGGCCGGGCGCGATCGGCTCAGCCTGGCTCTGACGGCTGGCAGCGGGGCCCTGATCCTTGTGGCCCTGACGCTGCAGTATGAGTACGGTTCGCACGACGTCGCCAGACTCGACGGGCACGCGCGGAACTTCGCGCTCCTGGCGGCGATGCTGGCCCTGAGCCCGAGGCTTCGAGCGCTGCGGCCACGCTGGCGTTACGCGGCGGCCGCCGTCATTGTGGTCCTGCTGACGTGGCCGGCCATCGTGACGCCCGCGCGGACTCTTGGCCTGGCCGTCAGTCGCGGGATTCAATTCGCCAATGCCGAGCCAGGCCAGCCTGGGCGTCGACAGGTGTTCCCGCGCCTCGCATCCGCGCGCGTTGCCGCCTATATCCGCGACCACACAGCCGTCGACGCGCGCATTCTCTCGCGCCATCCGACAGAGATGTCCAGCGCCACCGGCCGACCCAATGCCGCAGGCTTCACCCAGGAGGTGCATTACATCGCTAGCTCCGGGCCCGAATACTCGGATGCGATCCGTTTTCTCGATCCTGCGGCGATCCAGCGGATGGGCATCGACTTTGTGCACGCCACGGACGCATGGATGGCCGGTCTGCCTGATCGGGCGAGGCACTGGCTCAATGATCCGCAGCTGTTTGAAATCTTGGTCAGGGATGAGAGCGACTCGCTCTATAGGGTGCGGTCCGCGTTTCTTGAGCTTGAGGCAGCGCCAGAGCCCGCGTCCTACGAGGCGCTGCGGCGAGCTGTGCCGCCGTCAGCCGCGGTGTATCTCGCCCCGGCGACCGAAGCGGGGCACGCCCTCCGTCTGGCCTCCGCGCTCGCACATGCCAATTTAGTCGGCGAGCTCTACCCGGGCCACATTCACTTGCGCACGGACTTTGGGGTCGAGCCGCTCGGCGAGGAAACCCCAAGCTTGGTCATCGTGCCGCTCTGGTTTAGCCCGTCCATGTTTGCGCCGGAGTTTCGGCAGCCGGTGTGGTGGAACGCTTGGGTGGTCGCCTATTCACCCGATGGTGCGGTCGGGCCGGTCATGACCTTCGCACCAACGCCATCACCGCCGGTGAGCGTCGAGGTGTCTGACGGTCAAGCCATGGATGAGCGCGTCAGATTCACGGTCTCGCTCACGACCCGTGATCCGGACCAGTGGAATGGCCAGGATTGGCTCGTCATCCCGATGGATACCAGCGTGCCTGCTTACCCTGGTTTCGGTGGACCGGCCTCCGTCTGGTGGTTCCCCGGCGAATTCGCCTCTTGGGAGGGCACGCAGAGTCGGACGTACGAGTTCGACCCGCGTTCGGGCAGCTTGGCCGTCCGGTCCGACGATGGTCGCGCGGCCGAGTCTGGAGGTTCGGATGGCAGCCCGCTTGGTCCAGGGCGCTGGACGCTCTTACTGCAGCTCAAGCGCGCGGTCGATAAGGGGAGCTACGTGGCGCATGATCCGGTTGCCTTCGTCCCGGTGCTAGAGGTGGAGATTTCGGAGGCAGGCGAGGTGACGTATGAGGTCTACGAGGGCGACCTGGGCGTGAGACTGCGGCCCTAGGCGAGGGCTGGATTTCCGCGTTCGTAGACGTTTACACAATTCCGGTAGCTGCGGTTCGCGAAGCGCCTCTCCGCCATGAATCCAGGCTCTGCCAAGTTCGACCGGTCTGGATTCCGGCTTCCGCCGGAATGACGGAGGGATTACGCAAGGGGGGACCTTCGCGGGAATAACCGGAGTGCCGGTACCCACCACTCGGTCTTGACCAATCCCGAGTGAGCGTGTACTGTGTACGAACTATGACACGTTTTGGCGAGGCGGCCACGGCCACCAGGCAGCGTCTCTGGGAAACTGACCGCAGCTATTCGTTGCGCCAGGTGGCGCGGCGCGTCGGCGTCGAGCCCAGCTATCTGAGCAAGGTCGAGCGGGGACGGGTGGCGCCGCCGTCGGAGGCCACCACGGTGCGTTTGGCCAAGGAATTGGGTCAGGACCCGGACGTGTTTCTGGCGATGGCGGGCAAGGTATCCCGCGACCTCCAGGACATCATCTGCAAGCGCCCCGCCCTGTTCGCGGAACTGATTCGACAACTCAAGGATGCGCCCGACCACGCCATCCTTCACATCGTGCGCGAGGTGCGCGACGGTGACTGGTAAGGAGCCGGCGATCGATGATCACGCTTGAAGACAACTCCCTGGTATTTCGCTTCCCGGAGGTTCACGAGGCCGCCCACTGCTCGATCGAGTTTCAGCAGACGCTGCGGATCCCCGATGACGGGCTCGACTATCCGCTGCCGCCCGGCATGGGCCGATTTCCGCTGCGGCACCTCGACGACTACGCACGGCGGGCGCCCGGAGATTGGCTGCAGCGCGGCGGCGTGCTGATGCCCATGCACCAGGCCGAGGCCATGTGGATCAGCTTCGGCTCGGGCAGCTATCCGTTCGCCGTGAAGATCGCTGCGGGCAAGACCTGCGCGCTGACGGGCGAGGCATGGGCAAATCATCTGAACACAGACCCGCAGGACTACCTGGTGCTGCCCGAGCAACCGTGGCTGGACGGATTCTGCGTGGCCAAGGGCATCGTGCGGCAGTTCGTCGCCATGCCGCTGGGCGAGGGCTATTCCGTCGAGGAACAGCTGACCGGCGCGGCCGAGCACGGCGGCTTGCAGGTCATCGCTTTTCCCATGAAAGCCGAGCGGTACGAGGATCTGACCAGCGATGCGAGAGTTGCCTACGGGCCACTGTCCGCTCCCCTGGACTCAGAGCCGGCGATGGGCCTGGCGCCGGGCGGCCGGATGCGGCAGGAGATCTACGAAGACGAATACGGGCTCGACGCTTGGGATCAGCGTCACGCGAGCCGCTGCTTCGTCACCATCGCCAACTCCACCCAGTGGCTGGCGCTCACCGGCGAGCGGCCGCCGACCGAGCCGCCAACGGTGCAGGACTATGCCGACGCCGGGCTGCCGTGGTTCGACTACTACGGCGGCGACCGCGAAGCGCTGGCGGAAACCGAACGGATGCGCGGTCTCGTCAGCGTGGCGCAGTTGGGCGCGCAGAAGGGCGAGACGCCGCTGCCGGACAACGAATCGGTGGACGCGGCAAACGTCGTCACGCTGCGCGCCGCGAGCGCGACGCAGGTGCGCGAAATGCCTGCCGGAGGGGCGTAGGCCGGCGGCCTCGACTACAGAATCTGGTCGAGGAAGAGCTGGGTGCGCTCCTCCTGCGGGTTGTTGAAGATTTGGGTCGGCGGGCCCAGCTCGACCAGCGCGCCTTCATCGAAGAAGGCCATGCGGTCGGCGACCTCGCGGGCGAAGCCCATCTCGTGGGTCACGCAGAGCATGGTCATGCCGGAGGCGGCCAACTCGCGCATCACGTCCAGCACTTCCTTGATCATTTCCGGGTCGAGCGCGGATGTCGGCTCGTCGAACAGCATGATCTGCGGCTGCATGGCGAGGGCGCGGGCGATGGCGACACGCTGTTGTTGCCCGCCGGATAGCTCGGCCGGGTATTTGTTCGCCTGCTCCGGGATACCGACGCGTTCGAGCAGCTGAAGCGCGGTCTGCTGCGCCTCGTCTCTGGGCATGTGCCGCACCCGCTGCGGCGCCAGCATGATGTTGTTGATGGCGGTCATGTGGGGGAAGAGATTGAACTGCTGAAACACCATGCCCACCTCGCGGCGGATGGCGTCGAGGTTGCGCACGTCGTTGGTCATCTCGATGCCGTCAACCACGATCCGGCCCTGCTGGTGTTCTTCGAGTCGGTTGATCATGCGGATGAAGGTGGACTTGCCCGATCCCGATGGGCCGAAGATGACGACCACCTCGCCCCGCTTGACGCGCATGCTGACGTCGCGGACGGCGCAGAAATCGCCGAACCACTTGTGGACGCTCTCGCAGACGATGATGTCGTCGCGCTGCTCGAGCGGCAGCTCGAGGATTGCCGCGTTGTCTGCCGGCATACCGTTGGAACCGTCGGTCTGACTTGTTTCGGCCATGGTCAATCTCCCGCGGGGGCCGCCCTAGCGTTGGCCCACGCCAAGCGCGCGTTCAATGCGCCGGCTGACATACGACATCGCGAAGCAGAAAATCCAGAACACGATGGCAATGAATAGATAGACCTCCCTGCCGTTGTCGATGAATTCCAGATTTGACTGAATCGTCACTCGGCCCATCTCGACGAGGTCCAGCATGCCGATGATGAAGACCAGGCTGGTGTCTTTGAAGAGGCTGATGAACTGTCCCACGATGGCGGGAATGATGTTTCTCAGTCCCTGCGGCAGGGTGATGACCAAGGTGGTCTGCCAGCCGCGCAAGCCCAGCGCCCGGGCGGCTTCGGTCTGCCCGGGAGCAACGGCGGCCATGCCGCCGCGCACGTTTTCGGCCATATAAGCCGAGCTGAAGAGCATGATGGTGATGCCCGTGATGTAGAACGTGTCGATCTGGATGTTTTCCGGAAACGTCAGCGGCAAGATGTGGCGCGACATGAAGAGCAGGGTGATGAGCGGAACGCCTCGGATGACCTCGATGAAGACGATGCAGGCCAGCTTGACCACCGGCAGATTGCTCTGCCGACCGAGCGCCAACCCGATGCCGATTGGCATCGACGCGGCTATGCCAAACAGGGCCAGCAGCAGATTCAGCAGCAGTCCGCCAATGGTGCGGGTGTTGACCGGCTCGAGGCCGGGCACGCCTTCGATGCCGCGGATCAGCAGCAAGGCGACGACCACCGCCACGAACGCGGCAGCGATCATGCGTCTGGGGCGCCCGGCGACGAGCCGCGAGACCAGCAGATAGCCCAGGCCGACGGCTACCGGAATCGCTAGCACCAAGACCCGATTGATGGGCTCCATGCCGTGTGGGATAACACCGACGATCACGGCCACGGCGCTCAAGCCGATGGCGAAGCCGCGAGCCGTGCCGCCCCACGAGCGCCAGGCAAGGCCGAGCAGCGAACTCAGCAGCAACACGGCGACCTGCGGCCGCCAGGTGTCCTCCTGCGGGTAGAGGCCCACCAGGTAGAGCTGAACCCGGCTGGTGATGACCTCCCAGTCGGCGGTGAAGATGATCCAGCTGACCAGGTTGACCACCGCCCAGGCCAGCACGAAGCCCAGGACTATGGTGACGAGGCCGTTCACCCACGAGCTGAAGAGATTCTTGCGCAGCCAACCGGCCAAGCCGACGGTCATCGGTGGCGGCGGTGGTGGTCGACCCATGACACCCGTGGCGATGGCGGCGCTCATGTGCCCCTGAACCTGATGGCGCGGTTATAGAGATTGCCGATCAACGAATAGGTCAAGCTCATGGCCAGATAGGTGAGCATGACGACCAATATCAATGAGATGGCCGGCGCAGTCTGCGTCATCGTGCTCGCCACGCTGACAAGGTCCGGGTAGCCAATGGCTGCCGCGAGGCTCGAGTTCTTGGTGAGATTCAAAAACTGACTAATCGTTGGCGGGATGATCACTCGCAGGGCTTGCGGGAACGTGACGTGCCGCAGCGTGAGCATGCCCGTCATGCCCACCGAACGCGCCGCCTCCGTCTGCCCCTTGCTCACGGACTGAATGCCGGCCCTGACGATCTCGGCAATGAACGACGAGGTGTAGATGACCAGCCCCGCGAGCAGCGCCGTGAAGCTGCCGCTAAGCTCGGCGCCGCCTTGCGGTCTCCCAAATCTGCCCTCGGGCGTTGGGACGTCGATGGTCATTGGCGTAAGGATGAGCAGGGCGATCACGCTCACGCCGATGGCTATGGCGAGTCCGGCGAGAATGGGATAGCTTGGCTTGCCCGTCTCGGTTTCGCGCCGAGATAAGCGGCGGCCAACGTAGAGGGCAACGACGATGCCGATGACGGTGGCAAGCGCCCAGATCCAGAATCCGTCTTGCGGCACCGGCCACGGCAGGTTGACTCCGCTGTTGCTGAGATAGAAGGCGTCGAAGGCGATGTAGCCCTCGCGCACGGTGGGCAAGCTCAGAACGATGAGGAACCAAAACAGCAGCTGAACCAGCAGCGGGATATTGCGAAATACCTCGATGTAGACGATGGCGATCCGGTTCAGCAGCCAGTTCGGCGAAAGTCGCGCCACGCCGACGAGA
>DAOUHO010000083.1:0-7852 GCA_034428595.1 Chloroflexota bacterium
GACTCCCACCTGGACGCCAATTCCGTTTGCCACAGCCACACCGACCCCCACGCCATCCGTAACCGCCACGCCGTCTCTGGCGCAGGCTCCGGTGCAGCCGGCGACCCCGGCTGCTTCCCCGGCGGTCGAGCCGTCACCGACTCCGACAACGTCGCCGACCATTCCGCCCACGCCGACGGGCCCGGTGCCGCCCACCGATGCCGAGCTGATGGCGTTGCTGCCGGGTCCGGGCGACTTGCCGGACGACCCCGCGTTGACCGTGTCCCAGCCCGGCGCCGGAGAAATCACGGCCGATGCGGTGGGTCTGGCCGACCAGTTTCTCGATCCCCTGGTGGTGCGGCGCGGCGAGCCGTTCCTCCTTGCGCTGGTGCTGGTGGGGCGCGCCGTCGAGACCGTGGACTTGCAAGTGGTCACCGGCATCATCGAGCGACCGGATACGTTTCTCGAAAGTCTGGCGCGCGGCCTCGTGGAAGGACTCCAGGCGGCGGCGCGGGCGGCAGACGTCACCGAGCTCGAGCTTCTCCCGTCGCCCGGCATAGGAACCGATTCGGGCGCCGCACGTACCCGCGTGGCAAGCGGCGGCGACATCTACGAGGCCCGGCTGGCAGTGGCCGTCCGCGACGGCGTCGCAGGGATCGTGATTCAGATCGCGCGAATCGATGACACCGCGGAGCAGCTTGACGCAGTCGGAATCCTGCGGCGCGTCGTCGAGACGGATCTCGTGCGGGGGTGAGCCTCGGATCACTACACTGCGGGCAGGCATTCGGATGCAGGTTGGCATGGCGCCAAGGCCGAGGCACGGTGACGTTGGGCGGAGCTTCGGCCCTGCCGTGCCTCCGTCGCGATAGGCCGGCAACACGTGGCGCGCACCGACGTCGAGCCCACTCCCCGGGTCCTGGCGGTTGATGACGATCCGGCGATCCTGGACATGCTGCGTCGCGGCCTGGGCATCGAGGGGTTCGACGTGCGCGTGGCCTCCGATGGCACGCAGGCGCTCGAGGCCATCAACGCCGGGGCAGCCGACGTGGTGATCCTGGACGTGATGATGCCGGGACTCGACGGATTCGACGTGCTCAGCCAGGTTCGGACGAAGAATGACGTTCCCGTGCTGTTCCTCACGGCGCGGGATCGCGTGGCGGACCGCATACGCGGCCTCGACGCCGGGGCCGACGACTACCTGCCCAAGCCCTTCGCCTTTGGCGAGCTGGTGGCCCGCGTGCGAGCGCTGCTGCGCCGGCACGGGCCGGCCGAACGCCGGGTGCTGTCCTTCGACGGCGTGCAGATGGACCTCGGGGCGCGGCAAGTCACCGCGATGGGCGAACCCTTGAGCCTGACGCAGACGGAGTTCGAACTCTTGCGTGCATTGATGGAGCAGCCGGGCCGCGTGCTCACACGGTCCGAGTTGCTGGATCGGATGTGGGGCCACCAACCGAGAGCCGTGTCCAACGTGGTGGACGTGTACGTCGGCTATCTCAGACGCAAGCTCGAAACGGATGACCACCCGCGCCTGATTCACACGGTGCGGGGAGTCGGCTACGTGCTGCGAAAGGAGGCCGCGTGAGCATCCGGCTCAAGTTGGCGCTGTGGTACGTGGGCTTTGTGGTGGCGACGGTGCTCGGATTTGGGCTGCTGCTGCACTTTCTCCTGGCGGCTCGGGTGCGAAGCGAAGTGGACGTGGCGCTGCAAGGCCGCGCAGGTCACGTGCTGGAGCTCGGTGAGGCTGGGCAGCCGGTCGCGGGCGTGCAACCGACGCTGAGCCTCCTGCCGGACGCCATCGCAACGCGACTGGCGCAACCCGACATCTACCACCAATTCGTGAACCCGTCCGGCGTGCCCGAGATGACGTCGGCGAATCTGCAAGGACGGCAGCTCCCAGTGACACCGGGGGTGTACGAGGCGCTGCGAACCGGAGAAGAGCGGTTCGAGGACGTGCGTTTGCAGGACGGCACCCGCATGCGAGTCCTGGTTGCTCCGATCGTGTGGCAGGGCCGGATCGAGGGGGTGCTGCAGGTCGCGAGTTCGGTCGACATCGCCGAGGGCGCAATTCTCCCGTTCCATGGCTATCTCCTGGGCGGGACGGCCGGCGTCGGCGCCGTGGCCCTGCTGTGCGGCTGGTACCTCACGCGCAAGTCCATGAATCCGGTCAAAGCCCTGACCCGCACCGCCGAGGCGATCTACCAGGTCGGGGACCTCAGCCGACGGATCGAGGTCGGCAAGGGAGGGGACGAGATCAAGACGCTGGGCCGCACCTTTAATCGGATGCTCGACTCAATCGAGCAGCTGGTGACCTCGCAGCACCGGTTCCTGGCCGACGCGTCGCACGAGCTGAAGACGCCCCTGACGGTTATCCGCGGCAATGCCGAGATCCTGTGCCGCGGCGCAGCATCCGGCGATGACGGTGAGGCCGCGGACGCGATCCTGCGCGAAGCCACGCGAATGCAGCGGATCGTGGACGACCTGCTGGCCATCGCTGAACTGGACGCCGCGACGGAAATGCGGTTCGAGCCGGTGGAGGTGCGCGCGCTGGCCGAGCGAGCCGTCCACGACCTCGAACCGCTGGCGGGGAGCCGCGAGCTGTGGGTGCGGGGCGACGGCGAGGTGCTGATCTCCGGGGACGTCGACAGGCTCGAACGCGTGGTGCGCAACCTGGTGCAAAACGCCATCGCGGCGACGGAACCGGCGGGCCGGATCGAGGTTGACGTGCGCCGGCACAACGGCATGGCGAGGGTGGTGGTGGCGGACGACGGCCGCGGGATCGACCCCGAGCACGTGCCCCACATCTTCGACCGGTTCTATCGGGTGGATCCCTCGCGGTCGCGCGCGACCGGTGGCACCGGGCTGGGCCTGACGATCGTCAAGCGTGTGGCCGAAGCGCATGGCGGCAGCGTGGAGGCGGGGCGCAGCGAGCTTGGCGGAGCGGTTTTCGAGGTGCATCTCCCCGCCGACGGTCACGCCAGCCCGGCGGACGACCGCGCGAACGTGCGGTATCACATCTGATCCACGAGGCCGCTCGGGCCGTCGAAATGCTTTCACCTGATTTTCATGATTCGGTCCCGCTGTGGGCCTATGCTCCAAGTGACGCGGCGGATGTCGCCCGTGCTAAACGGAGGAGTGGTCGACAATGACGTCGAACACTGACGTAGACCGGACCGTGGGCGCCAAGCTCATGGCTAATCTGCGCGCCGAAGGCGCGCACCCGGCGACTTATCGCGCCGGCGACCTCGTGATGGACCCAGCAGTGGACCGTCCGCGGGTCGGCATCGTGTGCGATGGGGCAATCACCGTGTGGCGCCTTAGCCCGAAAGGCAAGCAGCTGGCCACGGCCTCGCTGCGGCAGGGGGATTGGTTCGAGAACCTCTTCCCCAGCGAGACCTACGAGCGCACCTTCATCGAGGCCGATGCGTCGGCGCACGTGGCTTGGCTGGAAGGAGCCGCCTTTCAGCGTCTGCTGCGAAAGCACCCAAGCTTTAGCGTCGAGCTCGTCCGATCGCAGATTCGGCGCTTGGCCGCGGTCGAGACGCGGGCGAGCCATACCGCCCTGGCCAGCGTGGCCGACTCGGTGGCGCTGGCCCTGCTGCAAATGGCCGAACGCGAGGGCACCACGGACCTGGAAGTGACGCACGAGGAGCTGGCGCAGCGTCTCGGTACGGTGCGAGAAAGCGTGAGCCTTGCCATCAGCACGCTGCGCCGGGCGGGCGCCCTGGCGCCCGCGCAAGGGCGCAAGCGGCTGATCTCCATTTTGAGCCTCTCGAAGCTTCAGCAGCACTTGGGCTACTACCCCTCGGGCACGTAGCGCGCGCCCGTTCGGCAGGCTGCCGGACGGGAGCCCTCAGGCGGCCCCCGCCTGGGCGCCTAGCTCGTCTTCGGCGGCGAGGCGGCGTCCGGCGGCGACTCCGCCGAGGAGCGCGGCGCAAACCTGATCCGCAACTGGCCCTCCTCGAGCCGCGCCCGCTGATGCTCCATGCGGGCCAGGGCGCGCGGCAGGACGATGTTGCGCCGCGCCGCGCCCATGCGAACGACGAGCTCGTCCCCGCGACGGATCAGCGCCGCGTCGCGACGGTCGATGAAGGGCGCTGGGATTTGAAACTCAAACTCGCCGTCAATCTGGGCGATGTGATAGGGGCGCTCGCGCACCAGGACGGCAGCCGGATCTTCATCGCCATGCATCAGCTCCCCCATAGCCCGCAGCCGGTCGAGCCCGACGACTTCCTCCGGAAACTGCGGGATCTGCAGGACGGGCACGGGATCGAACATGGAGTGAATCTCGCCCATGTAGCGCTGCTGCATGCGGCGCCAGCTGGCGGCAAAGTCTCCCGTGGCCTCCGCGGGGACGAGGCGGTTCACCACCAACGCGTCGGTGATGTGGTCGTACAGCGTCAGGTAGGTGAAGCTCCGCTGGGCCTCGCGGATGACCATCTTCTCGGGATTCACCACGATCCTGACCGTCGATTGGCCCGGCCGCGTGAGCAACTCCCGCAGCTTCTCCAGCTCTTCGACCAACTCACCCATGGCGACGAAGACTGAATCCTCGGGCAGCGGCAGATCGGTGACCCGCCGCGCCATCGGGCGAACCATGCGCGCGAGCTGGCGATTGATCGGCAGCAGCTTGTCCATCCACCAGCGACCGACCTCGGGAAACGCCAGCAGGCGCAGCGTCTCGCCGGTGGGCGCGCAGTCCACGATCACCACGTCGAAGTCGCCGGACTCGACGTGACGGGTGATCCAGAGCAGGTTGGCCAGCTCTTCCATACCCGGGAGCACGGCGATCTCTTCGGCCAGGAGGTCGCTCACGCCCCGCCACGTCAGCAGCGCCTCGACCCAGGACTGCACCGTGCCCCAATAGGTTTCGAGGTTGTAGTAGATGTCGCATTCCTGCGCCCACATTCGCTCGGCCACCTTGATGGGCTCGGGGCCGAGCGGCCGGTCCAGGGAGTCACCGAGGCTATGCGCGGCGTCGGTGCTGAGGACGATGGTTCGCGCACCGAGCTCCGCGCAGCGCAAGGCGGCCGCGGCGGCGACGCTGGTCTTTCCGACCCCGCCCTTGCCGGTGTAGAAGATGACGCGGGCGTCGCTAGCGGGAGGCAAGGTCGGGCTCCAGGTGCGAATGACTGACGTGAAGCGGCGCTCCGCGTGCGGCGACCACCCGCCCGACGGTGGCTGCGGTCAAGACGCCCGCCTCCGTGAGCGCCTCGCGAAACGCGTGCTCATCCTCGGGCGGAATGGCGATGAGCAGCCCGCCGCTCGTTTGGGCGTCGGCGAGGAGCAACCGCTCATCAGCGGGAAGCTCGGCGATCCACGTCACCTGGTCGTCCAGCGCGGCCAGGTTGCGCTCGGTGCCGCCCGGCACCTCGTCCGCAGCGATGAGCTCGCGCACTCCGGGGAAAACAGGCACGTGGTCGGCAAACACCGTGGCCGAGCAGCCGCTGGCCTGCATCATTTCGCGCAGATGCCCCAGGAGCCCGTAGCCCGTGACATCGGTCATGGCGTGGGCGCCGAATGCCGAGGCGGTGTCGGCCGCCGCTCGATTCAGCGTCCGCATGCTGGACACGGCGGCGTCCAGGGCATCGGCAGGCGCCACATCATGCTTGAGCGCGGTGCTAATGACGCCCGTCCCGATGGGTTTGGTGAGCACCAGCAGATCGCCGGGACGCGCCCCCGCGTTGGTGATGAGCGCATCGGGATGCGCCGCACCGATCACGGCCATGCCGAACTTGGGCACCGGATCGTCCACGGAGTGCCCGCCGGCGACCACGGCGCCCGCCTCGAGCACCGTGTCGGCGCCGCCGCGCTGGATCTCCGCGAGCACGTCGAGTGACAGGGTGTCGCGCGGAAATCCGGCAAGGTTGAGCGCGAACAGCGGCGTGGCGGCCATGGCGTAGACATCGCTGAGTGCGTTGGCCGCCGCGATGGCGCCGAAGTCGTAGGGGTCGTCGACGATAGGGGTAAACACATCGATGGTCGCCACGATGGCAAGGTCGTCGCGCACCCGATAGACGGCAGCGTCGTCCATCGTGGCGGCGTCCACCAACAGGTCGACGTGCGCCATTTGCGGCATGTGGCGCATCACGTGCGCCAGCTCGGTCGGACTGAGCTTGCAGGCTCAGCCGGCGCCGGGCGAATACCGCGTGAGCTTTGGTCGCGTCACATCCGGGGTCATTCTGGCAATCTACAGTACGCGGGAGGCGCCGCAGGGCTCCAGATGATCCAGTCCGTGCCGCAGAAACTGACAACGTCGGCGGGTCGCAGCCGGCTGCGGCGGGCGCGGGCTGTCGCGATCGGGATTGGGCTGATCGCCGCGGTGGCGGCATCGGGCACCGCCGCCGCCCGAGAACCCGACGTCGACGCGGCCAAGCACGAGTCCCCCGCGGCGATCGCCGTGTCCTCGGGATGGTTCTATCCGGGACTCGGTGAGGACAGCACCGGCTTCGGCGTGCGCAACTTTGCCGATGGGCCGCGATTCTTCGACGCCTTCAGGCGCTATGGCGGGCTCGACGTGATGGGATATCCGACATCGCGCCCGTGGATCGGTCCGGGCGGGTTCATATACCAACTCACCCAGCGCGCCCTGATGCAATGGTCGCCGGACGAGGGCAAGGTCCAGCTGGCGAATGTCTACGAGATCCTGCGCGAGGCCGGATACGACGACGCGCTCTATGCGCGCTCGATTCCCCGCACCGAGCCCGACGATTCGACGACGCTTGCCGACGCGCGAGCCGTGCGGATGGGCTGGATGACCGATTCGGCGATCACACAGGCATTCCTGGCCAATCCCATCGAGGCCGACAGCGTGGATGCCGCCATTGAGCTCCACGGATTGCCCATGTCGCGTCCGGAGACCTTCGGGCCATTTGTGGTGCAGCGATTCCAGCGCACGGCCCTGCAGCACTGGGTGGAGGCTGCCGACGGGGGCCAGCCGGTTGGCACGGTGGTGCTGGTCAATAGCGGCGACCTCTACAAGGACCTGGTCCTCGCGGATTCGGCGGTCACAACGCCGCACGCGCATGACGACACGCGCATGCTCGACCAGCGCGACGAGGAGGAGGTCTTCGTGGACGCCGTGCTCGCCACGACGACCCAGCGGACCTACAACGTCATCGACGACCCGCTCGCCGAGGCGCTGCGCCTGTTGGAGGGGGTGCCGTCGGCTGCGCCTGGCCTCGAGGCCGCCGCCGGAGTGTCCGCCCCGATTCGCTATCGGTCACTCTCTCCCGATGTCTTCGCCTCATTCACGGCCCCGTCGCGCATCGCCGTCAACCGCGACCTCCAAGGCGAACGCCTCGAAGCCGTGGCGGCCGTCCTCGCGCACGAGTTGCAGCACTTGGCGGAATTCCATGATGAGCAGTACCTCCCGTCGGAGGCCGCATGTCTCGAGGCGGAGATCCGCGCCGTGACCGCCGAAGCGAGCGCCTGGAGCTCGCTCATGGGGCCGGGCGGCGCCGAGAATCCGCAGTCGGCCCTGGAACGGATGGAGAATGCCCGGCTGCAGGCCGTGCAGGCGGGAAGCGAGACCATCCGCGCGTTGGTTGAGGACGGGTGGGGTGAGCAGTGTTCGCAGCACCATTGACGGTGCGGGCAGCCGCCGCCTAGCATCGTCCATGGCTGATTGGAGCGCCCCGGAGCCCTGCACGCGCGGGGCATATAGGCGGCCGGCGGTCGTCGCCTAGCGATACACCGCCGGCTGTGCGTGTCCACCTCGGTGGCACGCCATCAGACGCATGCCGGCGCCAGGCGCCTTCCACAACGAGTTTCAACCATGCCTGCCAATGCCTTTGACGTTCTTGATGCACGCGGCCTGATCTCGGCCGCCAGCGACGCCGCCGCGCTGCGCCGCGCCCTCGACCGGCCGCTGACT
>DAOUHO010000084.1:0-11588 GCA_034428595.1 Chloroflexota bacterium
AGCCGTGGCGCCTGGCCAGGGACCCGGCGCAGCGCGAGCGCCTGTCAACCGTGCTGGGGGCCGCCCTGGAGGCGCTGCGCCACATCGCGATCCAAATCCTGCCGGCCATGCCGCGGACGTCCACCGCCATCCTCGCCCGCTTGGGCCTGCCGCCCGCCGGTCCCGGCGACTGGGGTGCGGGCAGCTGGACCGGCTTGCCCGCCGGACACCGGGTACCGGGCGGCGCGGCGCTGTTGCCACGCATGGAGGCCGCATAGCCACGCTCTTCGACACCCACGCGCATCTGGGGGATCACGTATTTGCCGACGATCTGCCGGCGCTCCACGCCCGCGCGGTCGCCGCCGGCGTCGGTGAGGTGCTGGTGGTGGCCAACGACCTCGAGTCGAGCCGCCGGGCCATCGAGCTTGCCGAGCGCCATGACGGGTGGTTGGCGTCCGTCGGCGTGCATCCGCACGAGTGCGGGAGCTGGGACCGCCGCACGGCGCGCGAGTTGCGCACGCTGGCCGCTCACCCGAAGGTCCGCGCCATCGGCGAAACCGGGCTCGATCACTACCGCGAGTTTCAACCGCGCGGCGTTCAAGCGCGCGCATTTGCGGAGCAGTGCGCGCTGGCGGTCGAGCTTGAACTGCCGGTCGTGGTGCACTCGCGCGAGTCGCTTGACGCCGTGGCCGCGGTGCTGAAGGTCGCGCCGGGCATCACGGGCGTGATGCACAGCTACTCCGGTGACGTCAGGCAGGCCCGCGAGTTCACCGATCTTGGGTTTTACATCTCGCTTTCGGGCATCGTCACGTTTCGCCGCGAGCACGAGCTGCGGGACGCGGCGGCCGAGATTCCCCCCGAGCGGCTGCTGCTCGAAACCGACGCGCCCTATCTGTCCCCGGAGCCGCTCAGAGGCCGACGCAACGAACCGGCGCACCTGCCGCATACGGCGGCGGTAGTGGCGGCGGCCGTGGGAATGTCTGTACCCTCATTGGCCGAGAGGACCACCCGGAATGCGCGCGCCGTCTTCGGTGCCCCCGCCTCGAGTGCCTGACCATCAATCGGCGGCCGACGCCGACCATCACACGATCCGCTTGGTCGCGCCGCAGCTTGCCGAGGTCGAGGAAATTCTGCGCGCCTGCACGCGCGTTCCCGAGATTCCCCTGCTGGAGGAAGTCCTCGGCGCGGTGCTGCTGGCGCCGGGCAAGCGTCTGCGACCGGCCCTGGCGCTCCACGTCGCCCAGATCGTCGGTGGGCGCCCCGAGGCCGTCGCCAGGCTGGCGGCTGCCACGGAGGTGTTGCACTCGGCCACGCTGGTGCACGACGACATCGTCGACAGCTCACCCGAGCGCCGGGGACAGCCCGCCGTGCACGTGACGTGGTCGCAGAAGATCGCCGTGCTTGCCGGCGACTATCTGTTTGCGACCGCCGCCGACTTGGTCGCGCAGCTTGACCGGCCGGTCATCGTGCGCTTGTTCGCGGCCACTATCCACGACATGTCGACGAGCGAGTTTGTGGCTCCGAGCTACGACGACGACGGCGATCTGGCCCGCGACCAATACCTGAGGAAGATCGGGCACAAGACAGCCTCGCTGTTCGCGCTGGCCTGTGAAGCTGCCGCCGTTCTGGGCGATGCCCCGGCGGTCGAGCGTGAGGCCTTCCGCGATTTGGGCTGGAGCCTCGGCATGGCCTTTCAGATCACCGATGACATCCTGGATATCAGCGGATTGGTGGCCGAAACCGGCAAGCCGGTCGGTACCGACCTGCGCGCCGGGCTGGTCACCCTTCCGGTGATTCTGTACCTCGGCGACGGGGCAGGCGACGACGATCCCGTGCGCGCCGTGCTCACGGGGAAGGCGACCGGTGACGCCGATGTCATGCAGGCCCTGGACGCGATTAAGTCGTCGGGCGCGGTTGAGGATGCGGCCGCGGTCGCGGGGAGCTTCGCGGCGCAGGCCCGTGCAGCCCTGGACCGCGTTCGCCCGTCCCCGTCGCGCGAGCCCATTGCGGCCTTCATCCACCAAGCAACCGAGCGCACCCGCTAGCCGCCCGCGCGGCCGATAATGCGGCATGGCCAAATCGCCGTGGGTGCGTCCAATGTTCGACGCGATCGCACCCCGCTACGACTTGCTCAACCGGCTGATGAGCTTCGGAATGGACCGCGGCTGGAGACGCCATGCCGTGGATCAGGCGCTTGACGAACGGCCCGCGACCATTCTTGACGCCGGCGCCGGAACATTCGACCTCTCGCTGGAAGCGTGGCGCCGCTCGGCCAACCCTCCCCGGGTCATCGCGCTCGATTTCGCGGGCGAGATGCTGGCCCAGGGGATGGCCCGCGCGCGGCGTGCCGGCGCCGATGTCCATGCCCTGCAGGGCGACGCGCTGCGCCTGCCGCTGGCATCCGGCTCCGTCGACGCGGTCGTCAGCGCGTTCCTGCCGCGCAATCTGGACAGCCTGCCGCGAGCCTGGAGCGGCTTCGCGCGGGTGTTGCGTCCCGGAGGTGTGCTGGTCATCCTCGAAATGACGCCGGTCCGCACGCCGGTGTTCCGGCACTTCTTCCGCTTGTATTTTCATCGGTGGATTCCCTGGGTGGGGCGCCGGATCAGCGGCCACGGGGCGGCCTACACCTGGCTGCCGGAATCGGTGGACGACTTTCCCACGGCGCAGGAGCTGGCCCACCAGATCGAAGCCGCTGGCTTCGTTGACGTGCGGTTCCGCAAGCACGCCCTGGGCGCCGTGGCCGTCCACGTGGCGCGCCGGCCATGACCGCCGCCGTCTCCCGGATCGAGTCGCAAGCGGCGTGGGAGGCCCTTGTGGCCGGACATCCCGCTGGCGGCTTTCTGCAGTCGTGGCGCTGGGGAGAGTTGAAGTCGCGGTACGGATGGCGCGCGATCCGGCTGGCCCTGCCGCGTGGCGACGGCAGTCTCGCGGCCGGGGCGCAGGTGCTCATCCGAACCCGGCAAGTGGGGCCGGGCGGGCCGCGCGTTGGACTGGCCTATGTGCCGCGCGGACCTCTGGCTGAATCCCCGGACGACGCGGTGGCGGTGGCGCGCGCGGCCATCGAGGTCGGACGGGACCACGGCGCATCCTTCGTGCGAATCGAGCCGCCGAGCGACCTCGCCGCCGATGCGCTGGCCTGCTGTGGATTCCGGCCGTCGAGCCAGTTCGTGCAAATCCCGCGCACCGCCATGGTCGATCTCGAACGCCCGGAGCCCGAAATCCTCGCCGGCTTCAAGTCCAAGATGCGCTACAACATCCGGTTCGCCGGCCGCCGCGGCGTGGAGGTGGCGATTGCCGAAGGCGACGCCGACTTCGAGGCGTTTGTCGGGCTGATGCAGGTGACTGCTTCGCGTGAACGGTTTGCCATCCACCACCCGTCGTACTACCGCGATGTATGGCAGACGTTTCAGCCCGATCAGGGAGCGCTCTTCATTGCCCGATATCAGGGAGCGCCGTTGGCGGCGCTGATGGTCGTGGGCGCGGGCCGCACCGCCGCCTACGTGTTCGGTGGATCATCCAACCAGCACCGCAATCTCATGGCGCCGCACGCCGTCCAATGGGCGGCCATGCAGTGGGCCAAAGCGAGCGGCTTTGCACGTTATGACCTGTGGGGTATGGCGGACCCCGACGACGCAAGCGACGCCATGGCCGGCGTGCACCGATTCAAGCTCGGATTCAATCCCGACCTGGTGACCCATCCCGGCGCGTTCGATCTGCCCCTGCGGCACGTGCGGTCGTGGCTGCTGAACCGCGCCGTGCGCCTGCGCGACGTGATCCACCACCTGCGCGCCGGCCGGGCGGGTCCGGTATGAGCGGCGGCGCGTCGCCGGCCCCGCGGACATTCGCCGATCTCCTGGCGGCCTGTCCGGACGCGAAGCTGCGCCAGCCGGCCGGTGGGCTGATCGAGTCGGTGCATTTCGATTCTCGACAGGCTGGCCCCGGCGCCTGCTTCGTCGCACGCCGGGGTCTGCGCGACGATGGACACGACTACATCCCCTCGGCCATCGCCGCCGGTGCGGTGGCGATAGTCGCCGAGCGTCCCGTCGAGGTTCCTGCACACGTGGGGCTGGCGATCGCGCCCGACGGCCGGCGGGCGCTGGCCGCGCTGGTCCGGCGTCTGTGGGGCGAGCCCGATCTGGCCCTTGGCACGGTCGGCGTGACGGGAACCGATGGCAAGACCACGACCAGCCACCTGATCGCGGCCATGCTCGATGCGCAGGGACGCTCGGCCGGCGCCATGACCACCGTCGGCACGTGGCTCGCCGGCGAATGGCTGCCGGCCGCGGGGCGTCTGACGACTCCCGAAGCCCCGGTGGTCGCCGAGCAGCTTTGCGGACTGGTGAATGCCGGCGCCGATTGGGCGGTGCTCGAGGTGGCCTCGCACGCGCTGGAGCTCCGGCGCGTAGACGGCTTCAGCTTCGACCGCGCGGTTGTCACCAACGTGACCCATGAGCATCTGGACCTTCACGGCAGCGTCGAGGGCTACCGGCGGGCGAAGCGCCGGCTGCTCGATCTGCTGGACGCGAGTCCCGCCTCCGACCGAGGTCGGGCAGCCATTCTCAACGCCGACGATCCCGTCGTGGCGGGGTTCGCGGCGCACACGCGAAGCGACGTGATCACCTTTGGCCGACTGCCGACCGCCGACGTGCAGGCGGAATGGGTCGAACGCGACGACGGACGCCGGCTGGTGACGCTGAACTCTCCCTGGGGCTGCTGGGATGTCCCGACCAACCTCATCGGCCCGTGGAATGCCGCCAACATCGCCGCCGCCGCGGCGTGCGTGGGGTCGATCTGCGGCAGTCTCGACGAGGCGATCGCGGCGCTGCCGCGCGTCCCACACGTGCCCGGGCGGATGCAGCCGATCGAGTGCGGTCAGCCGTTCCGGGTCATCGTGGACTTCGCGCACACGCCCGCCGCTTTGGAGGCCTGTCTGCGCGCGCTGCGTCCGCAAACTCCCGGTCGACTCATCGCCCTGTTCGGCAGCGCCGGCGATCAGGACCGGAGCAAGCGGCCGTTGCTGGGACGCGCGGCGGCCGAGCTGGCCGACTGGATCCTGGTGGCCGACGAGGACCCGCGCGGTGAAGACCCCCAAGCCATCGCCGAGGCGGTCGTTGCAGGCGCCCGGGAAGTGCGTCCAGACGTGTGGATCGACATCGTGCTGGATCGACGGGCGGCCATTCACGCCGCCATCGCCGAGGCCAGTGCGGGAGACACGGTGCTGCTGGCGGGCAAGGGCCACGAAACCGGCATTGCCTATGCGGAACGCACGATCAGCTGGGACGAAGCCGCGGTGGCGCGGGCGGCGCTCGCGGCCGCTGGATACCCCGAGCCTTAGCCGGACGCCGAACCCGCCGGCGCACGACTGCTAGGGTATGCCCGCGACGTGACCGCACGGCCAAACCAGCCGCGAGAAACCGCTCAATGAGAATTGCGCTCTACCAGGAGTTCGGCGTGGCATGCCACCGCTTGACCCATGAGCTGCTGCCAGCTGACGCCGGTTGGGAGCTTGTGGACGTGCCGCACCTCGGCGCCGACGTTGCCTCGCAGACTGCCGAAGACGCGGCGACGATTCGCAGCGCCGAGGTCGTGATCGCCACGCCCCTCAGTCCCCTGCCGGACGCCGTCTACGATCCCGACGGACGGGTGCGGCTGATCCAGCTCCTGTCCGCGGGCTACGACACGGTTGATCTCGACCGTTGCCGGGCGGCGGGACAACTGCTGGCGACCAACGGTGGCGCCAACGCCGTGGCCGTGGCCGAGCACGCCATCCTGCTCATGCTCTCCGTGCTCCGGCGCCTGCCGGTGATCGACCGCGATACGCGGTCCGGCCGCTGGACGGCTGCCAAGACGGCTGAGTGGGAGCCACACGAGCTGGAGGGACGCACCGTCGGGCTGGTGGGCTTCGGGCAGATCGGCCGGCAGGTCGCGCGGCGGCTGATCCCGTTCGGCGTGCAGCTGCAGTACCACGACGTGGTCCAGGCCCCGAGCGAGGTGACGGAGAGTCTTCAGATTCGCTACGTGTCGTGGCCCGAGCTCTTGCAAACCTCGGACATCGTCTCGCTGCACGTGCCGTTGATGGAGAGCACGCGCGGCCTGATCGGCGCCGCGGAGCTGGCCCAGATGAAGCCGGACGCGATCGTGATCAATACGGCGCGGGGCGGCGTGATCGACGAAGAGGCGCTGGTCGATGCCCTGCAGCGCGGGCATCTTGGCGGCGCCGGCCTCGATGCATTCGAGCTGGAACCGTTTCCGGCCGGGCAGACGCTGGCCGCCTTCGATCAGGTCGTGCTCACGCCCCACTTCGCCGGACCGACCTACGAAAGCTGGCCCAAGCGCGTGCGCTTCGCCTATGAAAACGTCGCCCGCGTGGAACGCAACGAGCGCCCCGAAGCGGTCGTGCACGAACTGGCGGATCTGCCGCTTAGAGCGGCGCGGTAACGGGCGCTACCCCGGCTCCTCATCGCGCTGCATAGATGACCTCGGCAGACTCCAAGACTGCCCGCCGTCGGATGTAGTTGCGGCTCTGCTCGACGGCGCGGCGGCTGACCAGGTCAACTTTGCGTCCAAGCAACTGGCCCAATTCCTCCTCCATGTTGACCATGTCGAAGATCCCGTGCTCGGCTTCCGGCAGAAAGCTGACCAATACGTCGATGTCGCTCTCTGGCCCGAAGTCGTCGCGCAGCACTGATCCGAAGAGCGCAAGCTCCGCGATCTGCCAGCGCTCGCAGAATTCGGCCAACTCCTGCGAGGGCAGTTGAACGTCTAAATTGACGAGCTGACTGCGTGCCACCTCAGGCTCCTTCGGTCGGTCGCTCAAGCAGCTTCATCAACTCGCGCCATTCGGCGGGGGCGAGGCCGCTGGATTCCTGATCGACCGCTTGGCCGTTGAGCATGCGGCGCAGGATGGCCAGGCCGGGGCCTGAGATCGATGCGGCGTTCATGCGGTAGTCCATGAAGGCGTCGTAGGTCAGCGGCACCCAGCGGCGGATGACGTCGAGCAGCACGTCGGCGTAGGCGCGGATCTCGTATTGCGCGTGAGGGTCGGCCCGCAGCCAGACGAAGTGCAGCAGGTTGAACAGGTCGATCTTCCAGTACCACTGGGTGTAGAAGTTGAGGGAGAGGTTCATCCGCGCCAGCTCGCGCGCCAGGCCCTGGCGGTCGGGATCCAGCGTCTCTCCTTCGGCGTCGAGATTCAGCATCTCCTCGTAGTGCTCGTAGGCCTGGCCGGCGTCGGTGGAGAGGAGGTCGAGGACGCGCTGGGCCTCGACGTCGTTCAGCACGTCCCCGCTGCCCTGGCTGTTGAGGGTCGACTGCGCTTGCAGGCGGTCGCGCTCGGGGACGTAGAACTCGTGGTCGAGCACCGAGTAGCGGGCGGAGTATTCGTTCACGCTGGCGGTGCGGTGCCGGATCCACTGCCGCGCGACGAATATCGGCAGCTTGACGTGCAGCTTGATCTCGCACATCTCGAAGGGTGTGGTGTGCCAGTGGCGCATGAGGTAGCGGATGAGGCCCCGGTCGCGCCGCCGCCGCTTGCTGCCGCGGCCGTAGGAGACGCGGGCCGCTTGCACGATGGCCTCGTCGTCGCCCATGTAGTCGACGACCCGGATGAAGCCGTGGTCGAGGACCGGCACAGGCTCGAAGAGCCGCTCTTCGAGAGCCGCGACCGTCGTGCGCCGGGTGGTGTGCGCTTGGGCGCGCTGCTCGGCGATGTCGGCCTGCTGCTCGGGCGCGATGCGTGGCGTCTGGACGGTTCCGGGAGTGCGTCCTGTGGCGCTTTGAATCTTAGCCGCTATGGCAACAAGCCGCGCTGCCGCAGCAGCTCCGAGCCGATCGATCCGAGGCGGACCTCGCCGAACTCCGGATACCACTCGAAGCGGGCGCGCTGGAAGTACTGCACGGTGCGTCCGTTCTCAGGCATCTCGTCCGAGATCGGATAGCCGAATCGATCGAGCCCGCCCTGGGACTCCCAATAGGCCAGGAAGGCGAAGTGCACCGCCTGCCGGGTCTCGGGGAAGTAGCGGTGGTTGGGCTCTCGCGGGATCGGCTCGGCGCGCGGGAAGGGCCGCCGTGCGGCCGTCACCTCATCGCCGAGCAGGCCGAGCTGGACCTCGTAGCGGGTGCCAGCGTGCTCGGGGTGATATTCGAAGCGGGCCTTCTCGAAGTACTGCACGGTGCGGCCACCGCGAACGATCTCCTCGGTGAGCGGCAGCCCGAAGGTCTCGACGCCGCCGTTGGCGTCGAAGTAGCGCAGAAAGCCGTACACGATGTTGTGGCCGGTGTCCTCGAAGTAGCGGGACTGGCCGTCCGGCAGGTTGAGTGGCACGACCGGCTGGGTGAGCGAGTGCCCGAGCACGATGCGGAAGTGCGAGCTCGCGATTGCGCCCACCTGGGGCGCCGCGTGCTCGTTGAACGCGGCTCGGAATTCGAGATGGCTCACGGTCGCCGAGCCGGAGGTGCCGTTGACCTGGATGCGCACCGTGCGTCCGCCGTTCGTGCGTCGGATGTCCAGGCTCGTGATGTCGCCGAGGGTGACGCCTGCCGCGGCCCGCAGGGCGTTACCCAACACCGTCAGGCCGAATGGCTCGGTGCGCCAGGTTCCGAACGGCGAGTCGGCGTCCCAGGGGCGTCCCGCTGAGTCGAGGTCGGAAATGCCCTGCAGATAGGGCAGCGGCGCTCCGCCAAACTGGTCGCTGCTGGCCTCGGTGTGCCCATTTGACGTGCTGAAGTAGTAGGGACGCACGTGCTCGCCGGCGTAGGTCAGCACCTGCCCGGCGGTGGCGTCGACCGCCGCGTTGGTCGACTCCCGCTCGTGGTTGGCGCCCGCGTAGGCCTGGTGGTTCGGCGTGTCGTCGATGTCCCACAGCGGATGGTTGGGCCGCAGTCCCGTGAGGGCGTAGCCGCGGGCGGCGATCGCCTGGGCTTGCAGCGCCGCCGCGGGCCAGTGATAGGGCATCTCCGCCGGGACCACGCCGCGCAGATAGTCCTCGATGGGCAGGACGTTGACGGTGTCGACCTGGGACTCACCATGGGCGTGCAGCACCAGCGAGCCGCGATAGGTGTCGAGATAGGCGCCTGGGACTGGTTCGCTCCTGCCGGCGGGCTTGTGCACCGCGCGCAGGCGCGTCGTGGCTTCCAAGGGCTTGATGACCAGGACGCCCGGCAGCTGGAACCCCTGCGTCCAAACGCCGCTGGGATTGATCACGCCGACGGTGATGCCGCCGCTGCCGGTCTGCTCCAGCATCTGCAGGCGGGCGCCGGCCGGCAGGGGACCGGTGACGCCCTCGACTTGCCAGCTTCCGCCGTAACCGATGATGTCGCCCGGCAGGCCATTGGATGAGCCTTTCGAGCCGTCGACGGCGGGCGGGCGGTACCCACGGTCGATGAGCACGCGGATCGGCGTGCCGCCGGTATCGGCCAGGCCGATTGCGGTGCCCGGGTAGTAGGCCTGGATAATCTCCGCCGCGGATTGGCCGGCGTGCGCCCGCCCGCGTGCGCCCCACTGCGACATGCCCACGCCGTGGCCCCATCCCGCACCTTCGAGTCGAACGGTGGCGTGGGGATGAAAGGGGACGGCGACGGTGCTCACGGCGGCCGCGCGGCCTGGCGCGGTCGCCAGCAACACCGCCGTCATGGCAACCAGGCCCGCAAGGGCCTCTGCCAGCCGGCCCGCCCGGCACCAGCGGAAGATGAGGGCGTGTCGTCTCACAGAGCACCGAGTGTACGGCCCGCGGGCGCGAGGTTGAGCCACATGCGCAACGGAAGACCGTGGTCGACCGTGACGCCCGGTCAACCGCCGGCGGAGCCGGCGGCTCATATACTGCACGGGTGGCGTCGCGCAGCGGCAAACACTCATGAGCGCTCCCGCCGCGCGGGGTCCCATTGTCTCTATCGACGGGCCGTCTGCCGTGGGCAAGACGACGATCGGTCGCATGCTGGCCGAGTCACTGGGCTATCTCTGCCTGGACAGCGGGCTGTTTTACCGTGCCGTGGCGCTGGCGACCGTGCGCGCCGGCGGCGATCCGGACAGTCCGGACGATGCCCTGGCAGCCGCCCGCTCGCTGCGGTTGCGCTTCGCCCCGGACCCGTCGGGTCGATACGCGGCGCGAGCCTTCGATGGAGCCTGTGATATCACCGAGGCGCTCGTCAGCCCCGAGGTAGATGGCACCGTGTCGTTGGTTTCGCGTATTGCTGAGGTTCGGGCTGCCATGCTTGAGCCCCAGCGCGAGGCGCTCCGGGAGGGCGGCATAGTGGCGCTGGGCCGCGATATTGGGACCGTGGTGTGCCCGGAGGCCGACCTCAAGGTCTACCTGGACGCCAGCCCGGACGTGCGCGCGCAGCGCCGGTGGCGCGAACGCCGGGAGGCTGGAGGCCAGCTTGACGTCGCCGAGATCCGCGAGGGCCTGCTGGCGCGCGACCGCATCGACTCGCAGCGATCGATCGCGCCGCTGCAGGCCGCGCCCGACGCCGAGATCATCTCAACCGACGACTGCACGCCGGCTCAGGTGGTGGATGCCATCAGATCGTCGATGGCTGCCCGGGGGTTGATCCGTGAGTTCTGACTACTTTGCCTGGTCGCCAAATCAGACGCCCCGCCCGTCGATGTGGGCCTACCTCACCGGCCGCGCCTTCGGCCGCTTTGTGCTCTTTCCGTTGCTGTTCGACGTTCATGTCAAGGGGGTGGAGCACGTGCCGTCCGACGGCCCGTTGATTCTGGCCTCCAACCACGTAAGCAACTTCGACCCGATCCTGCTGGGGACCTATGTCCCCCGCACGACGGCCTTTGTCGCCAAGGAGGAGCTCTATCGGGCGGCGCCCCTGGCCCTCCTGTGGCATCTGTGGGGCGCGGTGCTGGTCCGGCGTGACGGCCTGGATATGCGTCCCCTGCGGATGCTGCTGCGGATCCTGGCGGACGACGGCACGGTGGGCATGTTTCCGGAGGGCACGCGCAGTCGCGGACAGGGCCTGCAGCGGCCGCTGCCCGGCGTGGCCTACCTGGCCGCCAAGAGCCGTGTGCCGATCCTCCCGGTGGCCATTTGGGGCGCCGACGACCTGGATCTCAAACGGCGGATGGTGCGCGGACGCCCCCGGGTCGACTTGCGCATCGGGCAGGTGATGGCGCCGGACGTGCCGGCGGGCAGACTCACGCGGGAGGTGCTCGACGATTTGGGCGAAGACGTGATGCAGCGCATCGCGGCGCTGTTGCCGGAACGGTTGCGAGGGGTCTACGCCGCGACGAGCCCAGGAGCGGTCGATGGCTGACGTCGATCGACAGCTTCCGTTAGTGGCGCTGATCGGGCGACCCAACGTCGGCAAGTCCACGCTGTTCAACCGGCTGGTCGGGGAGCGCTCGGCGGTGGTCGAGCCGCAGCCCGGCACCACGCGCGACCGCATCTACGGCGAGCTGGAGTGGCGCGGGCGAGCATTCGCCGTCGTGGATACGGCCGGCATCGCCTGGCACGACCCCGCGCCGGTGGCCGAGGCGGCCGTGGCGCAGGCCAGAGCCGCCGCCGACGAAGCCGACCTCGTGCTGGTGGTGACGGACGTCCAAACCGGGGTGACGGAGCTGGACGGCATTGTGGCCCGCGAGGTGCTCAAGCGGCAGCGGCCGC
>DAOUHO010000085.1:0-13845 GCA_034428595.1 Chloroflexota bacterium
CTGTATCTGGCGGACCTCGACCGCTGCCTGCCCGCCGACGCCCTGAATCCCGCGCCCGCCTTGCGGCGCTGGCGCGCGCTGCCGTTCACGGCCGAGGCCTGCGCCGGGACGATGCTGGTGGCCGGCCCCGAAACCGCGGCGCCCGACGTCACCTATCCACTCGACGTTGCGGGCTGGCACGCGATCTCGATCGGCGTCTACGCCGAAATGCACGGCGAAAGCCGCGTGTTGCGCGCCCGCCTCACGGGCGAGAAGTCCTTCACCTACCTGGCGACCCACCCCGACGAGGGCACGTTTCAGGCCGAGCACCTGCTGGAGCGCTTCTGGAAGATCGCGGACCTGACGGATCAGCAGATCGAGTTGGGACAGGTCAGCCCCCGCGTGGGGTCCGGTGACGAGGCGGGATCGTTCGTCTGTACGCCGGCCAACATCGCCTACATCAAGCTGGTTCCGCTGTCGCCTGCCGAAGTGGAAGCGCACCTCGCCGACGAGGCGCGCTCGGACCGGCGGCGCGTGTTCGCGCACAACGACGCCCACGGCTACATCTGGAATGGCGGCCCGCTCACGGTCGAAGAGATCCAGCGCGAGGTCGCGCCGTTCGCCGATTCGGACGTGGCGCGAATCTATTGGGAGGCCGCCGTCGGTGACCTGACCTTCTATCCGTCCAACATCGGCCACATGCCGACGGCCGACGGGGTAGCGGATTTCATACGTGTTGGGGATCACACGCACGCTCGGGCCTGGCGGCACTTTCGCGACAAGGGGATCGACCCGTTGCGCATCGCCGCCGAGACGGCGCGATCCGTCGGCATCGAGCTGCACGCCTCATACCGCGTCGCCGGCTTCCACTTTCCGGCGCCGATTTACGACTCGTGGAACGCCGGAGGGTTCTACCTGGACCACCCCGAGCTCCGCTGCGTGGGGCGCGACGGCCATCCGGCGCCGCGACTGTCGTATGCCTATCCCGAGACGCGCGAGCTAGTGATCTCGCTCTTGCGCGAGATGGCGAGCTATCCGGTCGACGGCGTGGCGCTGCTGTTCAATCGACGACCGCCGTTGCTGGAGTACGAGCCGCCGTTGCTGGAGGGATTCCAGGCGCAGTTCGGCTTGGACCCCCGCACATTGGACGAGCGCGACGAGCGCTGGCTGCGATACCGCGCCGGTTTCCTGACCACGTTCATGCGCGAACTGCGCGCCGGGCTGGATGCGACGGACCAGGAGCTGGGGCGCAGCCGACCCACCCAAATCTCGGCGGTGGTGCTGAGCAGCGAAGCCGAGAACCTCTACCGCGCCATCGACCTTCGTGCGTGGGTCGCGGAAGGCCTGGTGGACACGGTGATTCCATACACTTCGGCGCCAAACCTCGACAGCGCCGCCGAAGCCTGGGGCGACCCGGCGTCCATCGAATTCTTCATCGAGCTGGTGAGAGGCACCGGCTGCGTGATGGCGCCGAACCTGATGCCGCGCTACATGCCTCCGGCTGAATTGCGACGCCGCGCGCGCGAGCTCTACCACGCGGGCGTCACGCACTTTTTCGCCTGGGACGCGGTGGTGCTCGGCGGGCGCGCAATCTTCAACGACTACTGGGACGCGCTGCGCCGGCTGGGCCATCGTGACGAGATCACGGCCTGGACCGAAGCGGGCGAGCCGCCGCTCAGCTCGACCACCATGCGCCTCCTGACGCTCGGCGACTGGGACATGTCCTACGCCACGCCGGGCTAGCGCCGCCGTGCCGCGGGCGAGGCAGCCTGATCGGATGACTGCCGCATGACCGGCAGTCCTGCAGTGGACGGACCGCGGGCATGCGCTGCCGAGGAGTTCGACGGGGTGATCGAGCTGCTCAATCGCGTGTTCCGCGAAGGCTCCGATCAGAGCGCCCAGACCGACTATCCGCTGATCTTCGACCCCGCGCGGCGCGAGAACATGCGGGTGATCAGCGTCGACGGCGACGTGGTAGCGCACGTGCCGGTGGCGCCGCGGGGCGTGGTCATCGACGGCGATGCGTTCACGCTGGCCATCATCGGTGGGACGGTGACCCATCCGGACCATCGGCATCGCGGCTACGCCACCGCCTGCCTGCGAGACGGGGTGCGGATCATGGTCGAGCGCGGCTGGCCGGTCTCGGCGCTGTGGACGATCGAGCCGACGTTTCCGTTCTACCGGAATTCGGGTTGGGAGGCCGTGGGATCGCAGGGCTGGATGCACACGCTGGCCGCGGACGACGTAACGCGGTTGCGGACCAGCCATCACCGCATCGCCGTCTACGAGCCGGGCGACCACCGGCAGCTCGGCGCCATTCGCGGCATCCATGACCGTGAGCCTCTGCGCATCACCCGGTCCCTCGATGACTACGCCGTGCTGTTCAGCCTGCCCAAGATGCACACCCTGCTGGCCTTCGAGGGCGACGACGTGGCTGCCTACCTTACGGTTGGGAAGGGCACGAACAAGCCGGGTCTGGTCGAGGGTGGGGGCGACCACCGAGCGCTGGAGGCGCTGGTGCGCCACGCCCGCGCCGAGTGGACGGCCGACCAAGACCTGCAAGTCGTGCTGCCGCTGACGCCGTGCGCGCTGGGCAACGTGGTCGCAGCCATCAAGCCGGGGCGGCAGCGGCCGGTGGAGGAAGCCAGCGGCATCGGGTTTCAGATGATGCGCGTCAATGACTTTGGCCTGCTGATGCGCCAGGTTGGGCACCACCTGGGGCGCCGGTCGGCGGGAATCCGCGGCGAGGTGTGCGTGGTATGCGAGGACACGGATGAAGCTGTGTCGCTGCACGTGCGCGACGGCGAGGTCGAGGTCACGAACGAGCGCTTGCCCCATCCGCTGATGCTGAGCCGCCGGCAGCTGGCGCAGTTGGTCTTTGGCGGGCATTCGTCCGTGCCGCCGCTGAAATTTGAAGGACCCGGCGCTGCGTTGCTTGAGTCGCTGTTCCCGATCTATGCGCCGATCTGGGAAATTGACCACTCATAGCCCGCCACGGCAGCAGATGGAGTCCGATGTGAACCGTCCCAACATCCTGCTCATCGTCACCGACCAGCAGCGCGGGGACTGCCTGGGTCTGGCGGGTCACCCGGTGCTGCGGACGCCCAACATGGACTACATCGGCGGCGCCGGCACGAACTTCACCCGCGGCTACAGCGAAGTGCCGTCGTGCATTCCGGCGCGCCACGTGCTGATGTCGGGGCAGTCGGCGGACGTGAGCGGGATGGTGGGGTTCTACTACCGATCCGACGAATCGCCATGGCGGCCCGAGGCGACGTTGCCCGGCGAGCTGCGCCGCGCAGGCTATGAGACGCGCCTTATCGGCAAGCTGCACCTCCAGCCGCGGCGCCGTCGCTGGGGATTCGACGCCATGGAACTGGCCGACGGCGTCGGCGGAGCCGACAACGACTACATGGACTGGCTGCGCGAGCGGGTGCCGGACGATCAGCTCCAAGCCGCTCACGGCGTCGGGTCCAACAGTTGGGTGGGCCGGCCGTCGCACCTGCCGGAACACCTGAGCTATTCCGCGTGGGTGGTCACCCGGGCGCTGGAGTATCTGGAAAAACGGGATCCGTCGACGCCGTTTTTTCTCAACCTCTCGTTCTTTCCACCGCATCCGCCGCTCGCACCGTCGCGCGACTTCTACGAGCGATATGCGGCGCTCGATCTGCCGGAGCCGGTGATCGGGGACTGGGTGGAGTCCATGCCGGCGGGCGCGTCGCTCGGGCTGGATCCCATCGGCGGCTCCCAGCGCCTGCATCTCGATCCGCTGACCATGCACTACTGCCGGGCGGCGTACTACGGCCTGATCAATGAGATCGACGCGCAGCTTGGTCGGCTGTTCAACGCCATTCGCGGCTCGTTGCTGACCAACACGTTCGTCATGTTCGTGTCCGATCACGGCGAGATGCTTGGCGATCACCACCTGTTCGCCAAGACCGAGCCGTTCGAGGCATCCGCCAGGATTCCCTTCATGGCGATGCCGCCCCAGCCGGGCCGGGGCAAGGTGAATGTCGAGTTTCCTTCGGGAATATCCTGCGATGCGCCGGTCGGCCTGCAGGATGTAATGCCCACGCTGCTCGACGCGGCGGGCGTGCCGATTCCACCGGGCGTGACCGGGCGGAGCCTGCTGCCGTTCATGCGCGGCGAGCGGGCTGAGTGGCGCGACGCCCTGCACGGCGAGCACAGCACCTGGCGCACCAGGGACAGCGGCACGCACTTTCTGGTGACGCCCACCTACAAGTACATCTGGTTCAGCCAGACCGGGGACGAGCTCCTATTTGATCTCGCAGCAGACCCGAATGAGCTGCATGACCTTTCCGGCGAGCAAGACCTCGAGCCGTGGCGTCGGCGAATGGTCGCGGCGCTGGCCCACCGGCCGGAGGGATTCACGGATGGGCAGCGCCTGGCGCCCGGCCAACCGCATCGCGCCTTCGTGCCGGGCAAGGGACCGGTCGTCGAGTGGCCGGACGTGGGCCGCTAGGTCAATTCCCACGTGTGCTCGGCCCACGTGCGATGGGGTGAGTGGTCGCGCGGCATTCCCAAAGGCCGCTCAGATTGCGCTCGTATACCGTGGACACTGCGCGCCATGGGACCAATAGGCGTGCACGGAGATCTTTTAGCGCCCTGATGCGACTTGCCAACCACCAAGCGGCTGTGCGGGCGGCGGAATGGATTGGGCGGATCCTGCTCGTGGGAGTCGTCGGGTTGTGGTGGGGCGGTCACGTGGGGCCACAGCTCTTCAGCTTGGCATTCCCGTCGGTCCTGCCGCCCGACAATCTGCTGCGCCAGCTGGACCCCGAGCTGGATGAAGGCTTTGCCAACGCTGCGTCCGCGGCAACTCTGCTAATCGTGGCGCTGCTGGCCGCGGCGAATGCCGTCGCGGCCTGGCGTCGGGGGAACGGCCGAGTCGCCGTGGGCGGCTGGTTCCTGCTGGCGGCGTTGATCGCGGTTATCGCCGTCAGTGAGATGAGCGATACGCACAATGACGCGCAAGCCGACGTGCTGCGAACGGTGTTCGGCGTGGAGGGGCGTCCCGCGGATTGGGCACGACTCGCGCTGATGAGTCCGCTGCTCGCGGCGTTTGCGCTCGCGATGTGGATCTTCGCCCGCCGCGGCTTGGGCGCGTCCGCGGCGCGTGTGCCAATTGTCCTTGGCGCCGGCGCCTGGCTGCTGTCCGTGGCCTATGACGCCACGCAGCTCCTCGTGCTCACCGGCCAAGACCATGTGTTGGGAAGCATCATCGAAGAGATGCTGGAGATCAGCGGGGCATTGCTGATTGGGTTGGGCGCCGCCATGTCGCTTCGCGCAGACGCGGCGCTGCGAACGCGGCCTCGCGCGCAGTTTGGCCGGTGGCGGGCGCCACTGATCGGATCGTTCGTCGCCGTTGTCGTGCTTGGCACTCTGGCAGTCACATTTACGTACCGGGTGATCCTCATCGACGTGGGAGCAACGCCTGACCTTCACGCGTTGGACTTGCGCCTGTTCGCGCAAGAGACGGTCGCGCAAGAGCTGCGAATGCCCGCCGATCCCATTGGGCGGATCGATCTGCGGCTCGCTCAGCGTGATCCCGGCGGCGGAACGGGCACGGCGGCCGTGCGCATCACCAGCCCGGAACATCCGGACCGCCTACTGGCCGTTGGATCGGTGGAGTTTCCCACCGGCGTGCGCACGCAATGGCGCAGCATCGATCTCTTGCCACCCCTGACCGAGCCCGAGGGCCGGCGACTGCGCATATCGGTGATTGCCGACATCAATCCTGACGCCGAACTCTGGGTTGGGGTTGCCAAGTCGAACTGGTATGCCGACGGGGGGTTCTGGATCAACGGCGAGCCCGCCGCGCCGCACCAGGACCTCGAGTTCGTGGCCTATGGCACCGCGGAACCCACGCGAAGCAAGCTGGGCGCGGTCTGGGAGAGCTTTACCTCGGGCTGGCGCTGGCCTGCGACGCTGGCCCGCATGGTGGTGGGCCTGACGCTGATTACCTTCTTCCCGGTTGTGCTGATTACCATCGCCAGCCGGCGGTCAGGCGATTCGGGAAACCGTCCCCACTAGGTGTCGGCAGCGCGTCGCCGAGCGCCGGTGGACTGCTGCGCATGGCGGGTCACGCCCCCCGCATATTGAGCGGCGGGACGGTCTTGCACCGGTGCCGCGGACTACCGCTGAGGTCCGGCCGTACTACCTTTGGTGCCGCCGCCTAGCTCCATGCCCCGTAGATGAAAATCGTTTAGAGCCCTGATGCGACTTGCCAACCACTCGCCGGCCCTGCGGATGGCGGAACGGACCGGACGGCTCCTGCTTGTGGGCGCCGTGGTCGTCTGGTGGGGCGGACACGTTGGTCCCCAACTCTTCAGCTTGGCGTTCCCGGCGCTGCTGGTGCCGGACGCTTTGCCGCCTGAGCTGAATCCCGAGCAGGATGGGAGCTTGGCCAACATGGTCTCCGCCGTGGCTCTGGTGATTGCCGCCCTATTGGCCCTCGGGAATTCCATCATCTGCCTTCGAAAGGCGGCTGGATGGATCGCGGTGAGCGGCTGGACCCTGCTGACGCTAACGACAGCGTATCTGGCGTGGGAGGAGGTGTCTGATTTCCACGCTACGGACTTGGGTCCCGTCGGACAATTCATCTTCGGCGGGGAATTCCTTGGCTCGACCGGTACACATCTCTGGGTTTTCGTACTGAGCCCGCTGATTTTGGGGTTCGTGGTCGCGATGGGGCTCTTTGCACGCCGGGAGCTGCGTGTGCCGGCGATTCGCGGGACGTTCATCCTTGGCCTGATTGCCTGGTTGGTAGCCATCCTCCAAGAGGCAGGCTACTGGGCATTCGCCTCGGGCCGAGCTTCCGAACTGGTAATCGTCGTCGAAGAGACCCTGGAGTTCAGTGGCGCCCTGCTCATTGGCCTGAGCGCGGCCATGGCATTGCGGGCATACGGCGGTGCGCGACCGCAATCCTTGCGACTGCCCGGCCGCTGGCGTGGGTCGCTCGTTGGATCGGCAACCGTGGTTGCCGTGCTCGGAGTGCTTGCGATCGCGTTCGTTTTTCGCGCATTGGTTATCGATGCGCGGGCGCCAAGTCACATTGACGTCTTTGGACTGCGCTTGGGCGCCAAGGAATCCGTCGTCCAAGAAGTGCGAATGCCGGCGTATCCGATTGGCAGGCTCGATTTCAGACTGGCCCACCGCGACGAGGCCGGTGATTCCGGAATCGCGTCGGTGCGCGTCTCCAGGCTGGAGAGCCCCCAAGTTCCGCTGGCCGAATATCAATCGGAAGTGCCCGCGAGGCAGGGCGCGAGGTGGAGCAGCCTTGATCTCGTTCCGGCTATCGTCGAGCCCGAGGGCCAGCGATTGGCTATAGAGCTCGTCGCCGATGTCGAGCCGGACGCCGAACTCCGGGTTGGAGTAACGAGAGTGAACCGATTTGTCGAAGGAGACTTCTGGATCAATGGAGAAGCGGCATATCCGAACCAAGATCTCGAGTTCGCGGCCTACGGCGCGCCCGAGCCAACACGGAGCAAGCTGGCGGCCGTCTGGGCGCTGTTCGCAAGCGGCTGGCGCTGGCCGGTGCTATTGGTGGACCTCTGGGTTGGGCTCACACTGGTTGTCTTGACTCCGGTCGTCTTGATCACCGCGGCCTTCCAGGGTCGCCGACACCCGTGAGCCATCGCTGACGCTGGCGCGGCAACGTGAGCCACTCGCACGCTGACCGCGTGCCGGCGCCGACCCTCGCCACGTCCGACCGAGCTTGGCTGCGCTTAGGTCAGGCCCGCCCGGCGCAGCGCTCGTGGCACGTCGCCGGCGTGGACGCGGGCCATGGCGTCGAGCGTGCCCGCCAGTTCCCCGGCCTCGAACGCGGCCGCGGGCTCGGCCATGGGTCGGGCTCGCAGCCACTGCGCCGCGACGACGGCGTCGTTGTAGTCACCCAGGACATCTTGGAGCGCGGCGAGACGGCGCGCCAAGCGCTTCACCGGCTTGCCGCCATAGCGTTCCACCGCCTCGGCGGCATAGCGCGCGCGCTTGGCCGCGATGCGCATGCGATGCAGCTCGTCGGGGCTGGTGGCGGCGTCGACCCTTGACGCCGCGCGGCCCAGGCGTCCCTGAGCCCGTCGCGCGAGGGATCGAAGTTCGCGCGGCGCCATGTCTCGCGCATCGTCACGTACCTGGGGCGACGCCGACGCGGCGATGACGTGATCGAGTAGTTGGTCGGTGCGCTCGCTCTGGAGCATGGTCAGGAGCTCTTCGCGCGCTTCCTGCCGCTCGGCCAGCAATCGCGCGAGGACCGGCTCGGGAATCGTGCGCGACGGGTCCAGCATTCGAGCCGCCGCCTCGAGCGTCTCGAGCATCACGTCGGCGTCGCGAATCGGCTGCATGAGCCCGGCCAGCCACCGCAACTCGTCGCCCAGCGCGCGCCGCCACGCGTCGTCCAAGAGTGGTCCAAACGTGCGCATGTTGGAGCGCAGCCGACGGGTGGCGACGCGGGCCTGGTGCACGGCTTCGGGGTCTTCATCCAGAACGACTCCCGGCAGCGCGAGCACCAGTCGCCTCGTGGCCTCGGCGAACGCGGTCCGAATCACGTCGGCCGCCGTGGCGTGAGCGCCGAGCCGGGGAACGGTCACTTCCGGCGCGGCAGCGGCGTCGGCCTCGATCGCCCGCCGCAGCTTGGGCACGCGAATCGGAACGGTTGCGCCGGCCGCCTGCAGCCGTGTCACCACGTCCCGAACGGCCGCTTCGGATACGTCTGGATGCCACTCAACCTCAACTTCCCGAAACTGCTTGGCCATCGCGCCGCCGGCGTAGGCCGTAACGGCGTCCTCGGAGACTTCGGCGAGATTTCGCCCCTGTGGGTCGGCCACATCCGTGGACCGGCGCGTGGTTTCCAGGCGAACCAGTGGGACAACCGGACGCGCGCGAGTGAACGGCCGCACGACGGTGAGCGAATGGGGCGGAGGGGCGTCGGCCGCGCCGTCCACCCGAACCTCGTCACGTGCGAGGGCGGTGCCGTCGTCGAGCACGGGGAGCTTGACCAGCCATCCCTCGCCGACCCGATATCGCAGCGTGCAGCCCCAGCGGAGGAGTCGCAGATCGGCGGTGTCGTAGTAGGTCGTGACCAACTGTCGAGGTTCGTGCGGGCGCGTCACGTAGGCGGCCAGCGCTCGGTCAAGGTCTAGATCGACGAGCGGGTCGATGCCCAGCTTGTGCTCGCGCTCACGAGTCACGCGGTCGCGAGTCACCGGCACAGCCCAGGCATGAACCGCACGAAGCCTCTCTGCTCCCCGATCTGTCAGCGCGGGCCGATTATCATATAAGCCCCTGGCCGCCCTTCGAGGACCACGCCGTGAGGCTCGCCGGACTCGCCAGTCTTCTCCGGGCATGGGCGGCGCGAAGTCGCCGAGGCCCGGGGAGTGCAGCCAGCGCCGAAGGCGCCGTCGGCGCGCCGGACGGTGGCTCAACCGCGCCATCGAGTCGCCGCGCGCCGGTCATTTCGGGCGAAGACGGCATGCAGCCCGGACCGTTTCCGGGGCGCCTGTTCGTTGTTGAAGGGATTGACGGCTCCGGCAAGAGCACGCAGCTCGACCTGCTCCACAAGTGGCTGACCAGCCGCGGCGTGCTGGTGGTGTCAAGCGAGTGGAATTCGTCGCCGATCGTCCGCCGCACCACGCGCCGAGGAAAACGGCGCCGCTTGTTTTCCCCCATGACGTTCAGCCTCATCCACTGCGCGGACCTGGCGAATCGAGTCCACGAGCAGATCCTTCCTGCGCTCCAGGCCGGGGCCACGGTGCTTGCCGACCGCTATATCTTTACGGCGTTCGCGCGTGACGCCGCCCGCGGTGTCGACCCCGTTTGGCTGCGCCACCTCTACGCCTTCGCTCCCAAGCCAACCATGGCGTTCTACTTCGACGTTCCGCTGCCGGAGGCGATTCGACGGATCGAGGACGGTCGGGCGCGGCTGAAGTTCTACGAGGCCGGAATGGACCTCGGCCTAAGCAGCGATCCGAACCGGTCGTTCCAAGCGTTTCAGGGCATGATCCAAACCGAATACGAGCGGATGCTCGATGAGTTTGGGCTGATCTCCATCGATGCAACCGCGCCGCCGACCGAGCAGCAGCACAGAGTCCGCAAACTTGTGGAGCCCCACGTCGAGGGCGCGCTCAAGATTCAAGACGGCGGCCTGGCCGACGCCCTTACGACATCGGGTCTCACGGGGCGCTACCTGAACACGCTCGGAGCCCGACGATGAGGGAACGGCAGGCTCGCGTGTTGCGCTTCTACGGGGAGCCGCCTACCGGATGGCACGACCGCGAGGTCCTGGGTCGCATCATCGTCTTCGAAGGCCCCGACGGCGCCGGACGATCGACCCATATCCGGCTCATCAAGGAGTGGCTGGAGGACATGGGACTCCCAGCCGTGGATACGGGACTCACCCGCTCAGACCTGGCCGGGCGCGGCATCGACCGGGCCAAGACGGGGCACCGGTTGGACGCCGTGACGCTCAACCTGTTCTACGCCACCGACTTCTGCGACCGCCTGGAGCGGGTGATTCTGCCCTCGGCCCGCGCCGGAATGGTGGTGCTCGCCGACCGCTACTTTTATTCGCTCATCGCGCGGGCGTGCGTGCGGGGCATGCCGCGTGAATGGATGGACGGGCTCTATTCGTTCGCCCCGATCCCAGACAAAGTGATCTATCTCGACGTCGATGTGGATCAGCTCCTCCCGCGCGCCTTGCACGCCGGGAACATCGACTACTGGGAATCGGGGCAGGACTTTCTGAAGGGAACCGATCCACATTCGACCTATATCGCGTACCAGACGGACATGATCCGGCAGCTGCGCGAGCTGGCGGGCATCCATAGCTTCGACGTGGTCGATGCGCGTGGACCAATTACGCAGACCTTCGAGTCCATACGCGGGCGCATCGAGGAAGTGATCGCCGACATCGCCTGAGATCGCGCCGCCGGGCGGCAGCGACGCCTAGTCCCCGAGCTCGACCCCGGTGTCGCGCGCGGCGGAAATCCAGTGATGATCGAGCGGCACGGTTTTGCGTTCGCCGGCAACGTCAGCAAGGTCGACCGGTCGCACTTCTTCACCGTCCACGCCGATCATGCTGCCGGTGACCCCGGCAGCCACATATCGCGCGCAGGACGTGCCGAGGTGGGTGGCCAATACACGGTCGAAGGGCGATGGCGTTCCGCCGCGCTGCACGTGGCCCAAGATCGTCAATCGCGATTCCAGCCCGGTCAGTTCTTCCAACTGGCGGGCAACCTGCTGCGAGCGGGCGCCAAACGACTCCCCGTGCCCATTGCCTCTCCCGCCGGACGCGTTGCCGTTGCCGCCCTCCGTGGCCGCGGCGTTGTCGATGGGCCGCGCCCCTTCGGAAATCGCGACGATGCTGAAACCGCGACCGCCCATGCTGCGGCGGCGAATGGCTTCCGCGATCTTCTCGATGTCATAAGGAATCTCGGGAATGAGGATGACATCGGCGCCGGCGGCGAGACCCGCCCCGAGGGCAAGCCAGCCGGTGTTATGCCCCATGGTCTCGACAACAATGATTCGATGATGGCTATGCGCCGTGCTGTGCAGGCGGTCAATGGCCTCGGTCGCGATCGTCAGCGCCGTGTTAAACCCGATGCTCACGTCGGTTCCGGCGACGTCGTTGTCGATGGTCTTGGGGAGGGTGACGATCCGCAGTCCCTTGCGAAGCAGTCGATAGGCGCTCGTCTGCGTGCCTCCACCGCCGAGGCAGACGAGCGCATCCAACCGGTGCTTCTCGAAGTTTTCGACCATGATGTCGGTCATATCCGCCTTGCGGCCGGCAATGGGCATGCGGTGCGGTTTGTCGCGGCTCGCCCCGAGCATCGTTCCGCCAAGCGTCAATATTCCGGAGAGGTTGTCGTTGTTGAGCTCGATGAATCGGTTTTCCATGAGCCCGCGAAATCCATCGCGGAAACCGACGACGCGCATGCCGAACTGTTGAATCGCGGTCTTGCCGACACCGCGAATGGCCACGTTCAGGCCCGGGCTGTCGCCCCCGGCCGTGAGGATCCCGATGTTTCTCAACGACAGCTGCAATGCACTCCGCGCTTACCGGTCGAGGACGCATGGTTGGCGGCTGCCGACGACAGTCTCGGTTGCGTCGAGCGACCGCCGGTTGCGCTGGACGCCGTGCCCAGAAGCGAGGTGACGGAACCGGCCCGGCCGGCGCGCGATCCTGGGCATATGCCAGGGGCACGGCGCGCCAGTGGCGTAACTGCCGCCTGCCGAGCGTCGCGGAGCATCCGTCGGCCCTCCTTGAACGCACCACCGCGCTGGAATGATACGCGCGGCGCGTTTTCGGCGCTGGCGCCACCGCACCCGCGGAAACGGACTGCCGGCAGTTGCGGTTTGCCGGCGTTGCCATCGGGGCGTCTCCAGCGACAGGCGGTTGCCAGGCTCAGTCGAGACCAAGGGCAACCACCTCACGGGCCGCCATAAACCCCAGTGGCGGCGAACTAAGCGCAACGTAAACGTTGTTGATCGTTCGACAAGATTTGTCCCGTCCGGGACGCGCCATGCCCGCAATCACTGCTATAACGCCTACGTGGTATTCAAGAGTTCATCCCATGCACGAGAGTCAGCGACTTCCGCGGTTTTCCATTGCGACGAGCATGTGGGGTGAGGCGCCGACAACCTCGCTTGCCGAGGCGCTGTCGGATGTGACCGCGGCGAGCTTCGGAGCGATCGAACTCTGGCCGCCGCTGTGCCCCCTGATCTCCGACGACATGCGAAGAAACGCTCGGTCGGCGTTGGAGTCGGCCAAGGTTCAGCCGGCCACGATGCACGCGCCGCTCACCTCAACGGTCGACCTCGCGGCAGTGGATGAGCTCGACCGGCGCCTCTCGGTGTACGAGGTCGCTGCATGGCTCGCCCCGTATGCCGACCTTGGCGGCGACGTGGTGGTGATTCACCTGACTGGCGCCGCCTTCAACGACGAAGCGTCCAATGCGATCAACGTCGAGGCAGCCATCGATGCGGCCCGCCGGTCACTCGACGAACTCTATACGATCGCCGATCGCCTGGGCCTGCGGATCGCCTGCGAAAACCTCATGGAACGCGGCACGCCGCGCCCGCTATGCCGGGTCGAGCAGTTGCGCGCGTTCATCGAGCCGTATCCAGCAACGGTCGGGATCTGCCTGGACACCGGGCACGCGGCGGTGAACGCCCTGAACCCGGCGTCGGAGGCGCGCGCCGCGGGCGAGCGACTGATTGCGACGCACCTGCAGGACACCGATGGCATTGAAGATCGGCATTGGGTGCCTGGCGCCGGCCACATCAACTGGGACGAACTGGCGTCCACGCTTCGCCAGATCGGCTACACGGGCCTATGGACGTTTGAGTTGAGCTCGCGCGACACCGATCCGGCGTCCGTCGCGAGCGCCGCGAAGCAGGTGGCGTTGGCCTGGAGTGTCCAAGGCGACGCGACCTTGGCTAACTCCAGCCGCTGAACGGAGAAGGACATGCGGTTGACATTCGTCCGACACGCGGAATCGGTGAGCAACCGAAAGGGTGTGCTCAGCGGACATGGCCGGAGCCCCTTGACCGCGGAAGGGCGGCGTCAGGCCGCCCGCCTGAGCCGATGCCGTCCGGAGTTGGCCAGCGGACAAGTGGTCGCCAGCGATCTCCCGCGCGTGCGGCAGACCGTCGCGCTCGCCGTGGGGACCGGCGTGGACGTGACGATTGACGCACGATGGCGCGAACGTGACTTTGGAGCTTTCGAGGGACTGCCGCAGGATGTCGCGGCCGCCCGCGATCCCCTGGCTGCCGACAGCGAGCAGCCTGCCGCATTCCACGTGCGAGCCCCAGGAGGCGAGAGTTGGGCCGACGTATTTCTGCGGGTGC
>DAOUHO010000086.1:0-11121 GCA_034428595.1 Chloroflexota bacterium
CGGACTTCAAGATCGTGCCGTCGGCCATGACCACGAGCGCCTCGCGGGTTCGCTTCCGCATCACGAACGAGGGCACATTCACCCACTCGCTGGAGCTTGCGGTGGATCGCGATCCCGTCACGTCGCCGAATATCGGACCGGGACAGATGGGGTATCTGGACGTCGACGTCCCGCCGGGGACGCATACGCTGACGTGTCCGATCGTGGGGCATGCGGTGCGGGGGCAGCGGGCGACGCTCGAGGTGATCGGCGGGTAGGCCGGGGGATTGACGTCCGGGCGCCCACTAGGGGCGCCCCTACGCGGGCCACGGGATCACCCGGGCAGGAAACGCTAGGAGAATCCCACGCTGCGCGCAGCGTGGGCCACCGGACAAGCGTCCAGCGTGCCCCCAGGTTCGACCGGACTGGATTCCGGCGTCCGCCGGAATGACGAAGGGGGCAGGCCAAGGTCTCTTCTTAGGGAGAAGGGGCTCGAATCGACGTCTTCTACAGCGGAGGACCGGGCGACGCGGGGTGGACGTCGGGGCGCTGGTTGAGCCAGCGGATGAACTTGACGCTGAGGATGGTCCACAGCACAAGGGTTCCGCCGAGCTTCATGATGAGACCGCCGATGCGCTGGTCGACGAGCGCCTCCGCTCCACGCGCAAGCTCGTAGGTCGGATATAGCGGGTCGTTGGCGAAGACGAAGATGGCGCTGAAGAACCCCGACGGGATGGAGAGCAGCAGCAGATAGAGCATCTGCATGGGCGCCACGGCCGGGGGCACGGCGCGCACACGGCTCAGGACCGGCCACCACATCACCAGGCCGCCGACGATCATGGTGAGGTGCTCGAAGTCGTGGGCGATGCGGTCCTGCAGCGCCAGCTCGTACAGCGGCGGCATGTGCCAGATCCAGAAGGCGGTGGTGCTGAGCCCCAGCGCCACGGGCAGCCGCGTCGCCTGCTGCGCGACGAAGCGCACGGCGCGCACCCGAAAGATAGGCCCCAGCAGCCAGTCGGGCAGTCCAATGAGCAGCAGGGGCGTGGCGGCGAATACCAGCAAGCCGTGCTGCCACATGTGGACGCTGAAATGCGTGGCCGCGAGCGTGTCGAACGGCGGATGCAGCGTCACGAACAGCGTGACGGTGGCAGTCACGAACGCGGCGATCCTGGGCCACGAAACCGGTTCCACTCGGTCTGGGTTCAGGGGGCTCACGGCGTAGAGATACGCGCCCGTGAGCACGAGGAGTCCCAGCGTGATTTCCGGGATGAAATAGAAGGTCATGACTGAAGTCTACGCAGGGCGGGGCGGGTGGGCGTAGCTGTGTGGGCCTCTGGCCCGAGGATGGCATGGGACGGCCCATGCGCGGGTCCGGCGTGGGCGGGCCTAGATTCCCGCCTCCGCGGGAATGACGGGTGTCGTGGGAATGATGGGGGTCGCCGGAATGACGAAGGGCTGCGCAACGGTTTCCTTCGAGGGGAAGGGAACCTCAGCAGAGGCTTCCTACGCGATCAGGCCGGTGAGCGTCCAGAACAGGAACAGAATGACCACGATGGTGCTCGCGATCATGAACGGGAACATGAAGAGCGCGGTGAAGAGCCGGTCGTCCTGGCGCAGGTGCATGTAGTACATGACCACGCCAGCGCCCTTGAGGAACGACAGAATGAGCAACGAGGCGGTCGTCCACACGGTGCCCAGGGCGTTACGGATTGCGTCGACGCTGGGAATCATGATCTCGACGATGGTGATGACCGTGAGAATGACGCCGACCACCACGTAGTGGATATAGCCGTGGTGCTCGTCGTGCTCCTCGGCGGCGTGGGCGTCGGGGGGATGCTCGGCTGACATCAGTGCGTCACTCGTCCTAAATCAGGTAGATGAGGGTGAAGATGGCCACCCAGACGAGGTCCACGAAGTGCCAATACAGGCCGACCATCTCGACGCCCCAGGTGTCGGCGGTCTGATACCGGCCGCGATAGGAGTAATACACCACGGCGAGCAGCCACAGCAGGCCGATGACGACGTGCGCGCCGTGGAAGCCGACCAGCATGTAGAAGGACGCGGCGAACAGATTGGTGGACGGCGTGAGCCCCTCGCGCACGAATGCGGTGAACTCGTAAACCTGGCCGCCGAGGAAGATGGCCCCGAACCCGACCACCACCATCAGCCAGAAGCGGCCCCAGTTGAGGCTGCGATTCCGAAACGCGGCCAGCGCCAGCACCATCGCGAGACTGCTGGTGAGCAGCACGAAGGTGGTGAACGACGTGAGCACGAGGTCGAGCATTCCCTGGCCGGCCTCGAAGTGGTCATCGCCGTGCCCCAGCATGACCCCCAAGGTGTTGTGCTTGTTGATCAGCATGACCAGGATCAGGCTGCCGAAGAACATGGTCTCCGAGCCCAGGAAGGCCCACATGGCGACCTTCCGACTGTCGAGGCCCGTTGAGGTGGGGTGCTCTTCGTGCGTGTGAGCGTCGACGGTCATCCGGGCGGTTCCTCGATCCAGCCGATAAGGGAGATGCCGAAGATCAAGGCGCCGAGCAACAGGAACACCTGGTGGAAGATCAGCCCACAGGCCGCCATGACCATGCCGGCGGCAACCAGGATGGGCCAGTAGGACGGATTGGGCATGTGGATGTGCGGTTCATCGTCCTCGTGCGCCGTCTCGGCGGCGGGCGGCTCCACCACGACAGCTCCGGTGTGGCCGCCGCCGTGCTTCTCCTTCCACACGGGGTAGCGGTCGTCGACCACGGGCACCTCGGCGAAGTTGTAGACCGGTGGCGGCGACGACATCGACCACTCGAGCGTACCGCCGTCCCACGGGTCCGGCCCGGCGTCACGTCCGCTGCGCAGCGAGCGAATGGCGTTGATGGGGAAGATGAGCATCGAGAGTCCGATGGTCCACGCTCCCACCGTGGACATCAGGTTCCACACATCCCAGCCCATGTCGGCGCCGTAGGTGTGGATCCGTCGGGGCATGCCATCGATGCCCAGCTGGTGCTGCGGTCCGAATGCGAGGTTGAAGCCGATGAGCATGAGCCAGAAGTGGACCTTGCCCCAGCCTTCGCTCAGCATCCGGCCGGTCATCTTGGGGAACCAGAAATAGATGCCGGCGAAGAGCCCGAAGACCGTGCCGCCGAACAGCACATAGTGCAGGTGGGCCACCACGTAGTACGTATCCTGAACCTGCGTATCCACCGGGGGCGAGCCGAGGCTGACGCCGGTGAGTCCGCCAAGGATGAACATGGCGATGAAGCCGATGGCGAACAGCATCGGCGTGCGCAAGCTGATCGAGCCGCCCCAGAGCGTGGCGATCCAGTTGAAGATCTTGACGCCGGTGGGAACGGCCACCGCCATGGTGGAGATCGCGAAGGCCGTATCGGCCACCGGACCCAGGCCGACGGTGAACATGTGGTGCGTCCAGACGCCAAAGCCCACCAGCGCGATCGCCGCGCCTGAGTAGGCCACCACCGCGTAGCCGAATAACGGCTTGCGAGAAAAGGTGGGCAGGACATCCGACACGATGCCCATGGCGGGCAGGATCAGGATGTAGACCTCCGGATGGCCAAACACCCAGAAGAGGTGCTGCCACAGGACCGGGTCGCCGCCGCCTTGGTAGAGGAAAAAGCTGGTCCCGAGGTAGCGGTCGAAGAGCAGCAGCACGAGCCCGATGGTGATGACGGGGAACGCGAAGATGATCAGGAATCCGGTGATCAGGGTCATCCAGACGAACATGGGCATGCGGTTGAACGTCATGCCGGGCGCCCGCATATTGATGATGGTGACGATGAAGTTAATGGAGGCGAGGATCGACGAGACGCCGAGGATCTGGAGCCCGAATGCCCAGAAGTCGACTGCGTGCGTGTCGGCGAACTCCATGGCGGTCAGCGGGGCGTAGCCGAACCAGCCCATGGCCGGAGCGCCGCCGGCGATGAAGCTGATGTTCAAGAAAATGCCGCCAAACAAATAGACCCAATAGCTCAGCGCGTTCAGCCGTGGAAAGGCCACGTCGCGCGCGCCGATCATGAGCGGCACCAGGAGGTTGAAGAAGGCGGCGGAGAGGGGCATGAGCGCCAGGAACACCATCGTCGTGCCGTGCATGGTAAAGAGCTCGGCGAAGCGATCGGGATGGACGAGATCGAGCTCGGGACGCGAAAGCTGCAACCGAATGAGCAGCGCCTCCAGGCCGCCCAGGCCAAAGAACGCCAGCGAGGTCACGAAATACAGCACGGCGATGCGCTTGTGATCGACCGTGGTGATCCAGCTCCACGCCGTCCCGGCGTAGGTATTGGGCCGGACGCTGACCGTGGTGGTGGCCATCAGCAACTGCTCCGCGGAGGCGCCGCCGCGATTCGGCCGCACCGTATCACTTGAGACCCATCAGATATTCCGTGAGCGCCTCGATTTCGTCCTCGGTCAGCGGGCGCGGCAAGATCATCAGGTTGCCGGGCTTCATGCCCGTCGGATCGCGGAGCCAGTGCTCCAGGTCCGTGCGCGTCATTCCCATCGTGTTGGCCGCAATGTGGGCGCGGCTCCCGACGTGGGTGAGATCCGGCCCGATGGTGCCGATCTCGGTGACGCCGCGAACCGTGTGGCACAGCGCGCAGCCGGCCGGCGTGAGCAGGGCCTCGCCGGCCTGCGCCAACTCGGTGGTCGGCGGCACGCGCTCGGTGAGCTGATGGGCCGCCCAGGCGTCGAACTCGTCAGGCTCCTCCACCACAACCGTGAAGCGCATGAGGGCGTGGGCGGTGCCGCAAAACTCGGCGCATTGGCCCGGGAAGGTGCCGGTCTGCTCCGGCAAGATGCGGAACACGCTGGTGCGGCCGGGAACCATGTCCAGCTTGCCGCGCAGGGCCGGCACCCAGAAGCTGTGCAGCACGTCCTCGCTCTTGATGATGATCGCGGCCGGCCTGCCGACCGGCAGGTGCAGCTCGTTCGCCGTCACGACGCCCAGATCCGGGTAATTGAACTCGAACCACCACTGGTGGCCAATGGCCTCCACCCGAATGGCGTCGTCCTCCGGCTCCTGGGCATTGGCGAAGATCACGGGCACCGTGAACGCCGCCAGGAGGACGACCAGAATGGTTGGGGCGATGGTCCACCCGATCTCGAGCTTGAGATTGCCGTGGGTCTGTGCCGGCAGGGTGTCGCCGCGTCGCCGGCGATAGCGAAAGATCGTGTAGAGGAGGGCGCCCTCGACGACGACGAAGACGGCCAAGCCGGCCCAAAAGACGACCAGGAAAAGCCAATGCGAGGCCCGCGCGGCCTCGGTGGTGGGCTCGAGGATGGTCTGCGGCGTCACGCCGCACGCCGCGAACACCAGGGCGGCAAGCAGGAGGGCCGCGCCAAGGCAGGCCCGCCGCATGACTCGCTGCGCCGCCCCGGTGGCGCTAGGCCTCAGGTGCGTGCCGTGCATCAGGGCGCGCATGAGGCGCACCGGTTGTCCAATAGCAGTTGTGCGTTAGGTGAGTAGGCTGGCGGACGCGCCAGATTACCATGAGGCAGCCGGTGATTTGGTGGCGCGACCGACCGACCGCCGCGGCGCCGGCGGACATGGGGAGGACCAACGGAACCCGAGGTGACGCGGCGTCTTGGCGTGGCGCCCAATCCGTCGCTCCAACCAGCGTGAAGCTCCCGGCGTCGGTGGGCCGCGTCAATTGCCCAAGTGCCCTGACGCCGCTCGGCGATGCCCCGATGCAACTTGGAATCCCGCGACGCGGATCGCGGCGTTGAGGTGTGGACTGGCAGTGGGGCTGGGCTTCTTGACATTGAATTTCGCGCGGTGCTAGCGTCATTCGAGCCGCCCGCATACTTCACGGCGGGCGCCCCGGCAACGAACCGGGCCCGCGACTTCACCGCGTTCGCAATGGTTCGTTGTGCGTTTTGGACCTCGTAGGTACCCCATGCGAAAGCCATATCGCCGACCTTTGCCACCATGCCAGGATTTACGCGCGCCCTCAGTGCGCGCGCTCCCGGTTGGCCGCGCGGCGATTGGGAGGAGCTGATGATGATGGACTCCGGCGGCGGTCGCGGCGGGTCGAATCGGCGCTCCCGGCGTCCCGGGCGAGGCCGCCGCGGCGGCGGACACGGCCGGCAGCGGACCTATGAGATCCAGGAAGACCCGGGCATCGAGTGGGCCGAGCTCGAGGCGCGCTCGATGGACGAGCTTCAAGCCCTGGCGGCCGAATTGGGGGTTCAGCCCAACGGCGAGGTCGACACGACCAAAGAATCGCTGATCAATCTCATCGTGCAGGCGCGCAACGAGGGCGAGGGGTCCCTGTTCCTGGAAGGCGTGCTGGAGATCGTGGACGAGGGCTACGGGTTTGTCAGGCGCGACGCGCACTGGATGCCGAGTCCGGAAGACGTTTATGTCTCGCAGTCGCAGATTCGCCGCTTCAGCCTGCGCACGGGCGATCTTGTCAGCGGTCAGGTGCGTCCGGCGCGCCAGAACGATCGCTATCACGGGCTGGTGCGCGTGGTGGCGGTCAATGGCCTTGACCCCGAGCGCGCCCGCAACCGCCTGATGTTCGAAAAGCTGGTGCCTGTTTTCCCCAACGAGCAGCTGCGCCTCGAATACAACAAGGCCGAGCTGACGTCGCGCGTGATCGACATCGTGTCGCCGATCGGGCGCGGCCAGCGGGGCCTGGTGCTCTCGCCGCCCAAGGCCGGCAAGACGGAGCTGATGAAGCGCATCGCCCGCTCGGTGCTGAACAACTACAGCGACGTGCGAGTGATCGTGGCGCTGATTGGCGAGCGCCCGGAGGAAGTCACCGACTGGGAACGCACGGTGGACGGCGCCGAGGTGATCAGCTCGACGTTTGACGAGGAGCCGCAGAGCCATACGCGCGTCGCGGAGATGACCTCGGCGCGCGCGAAGCGGCAGGTGGAGGGCGGCGAGGACGTCATGATCCTGCTGGACAGCATCACGCGACTCACCCGGGCCTACAACCTGGTGCAGCCGTCGAGCGGGCGCACGCTCTCGGGCGGCATCGAACCGCAAGCCCTCTATCCGCCCAAGGGGTTCTTCGGCGCCGCGCGAAACGTGGACGACGGCGGCAGCCTCACCATCATCGCGTCGTGCCTGATCGAGACGGGCAGCCGGATGGACGAGGTGATCTACGAGGAGTTCAAGGGCACCGGGAATTGGGAGCTGATGCTCGACCGGCGCCTGGCCGAACGCGGCACCTTCCCGGCCGTCGACGTGCTGCGGTCCGGAACCCGACGCGTCGAGCTGCAGCTGGCCAACGACGAGTTGAAGTACTTCTGGCGCCTGCGCCGCATGCTCAACGCGCTCGACTCGCACGACGCATCGAATTCCACCGAGCTCATGTTCGATCGCATGCGCCGCACGGAGAGCAACGCGGCGTTCTTCAAGTCCCTCAGCGAGCAGGGCGGATAGATTCGGCTTATGATTTACTCCTCTTCATATTCCAGAAGCTTCGAGCGGTCCTGACATGCCAAGCGTCAAAGTCGTGCTGATCAAAGACGTGCCGAGCCTGGGCCAGATTGGCGACGTGTCCTCCGTGGCGGCGGGCTACGCGCGCAACTTCCTGCTGCCGCGCGGCCTGGCGGTTACCGCAACCGCCAAGCGACTGGCGGACTCGCACTTTCATCAGGATCTGGCCGACCGGCGCGAGGCGGCCGCGCGGGCCGAGGCCGAGGGCATCGCCGGCGCGCTGCAGGGTCAGGCCATCACCATCGCGGTGGTCGTGGGCGACCAGGGACGCATGCACGGGCAGATCACCAACCAGGACGTCGCCGCGGCCATTCGCGAGCAGCTTGGGGTGGAGATCGACCGCCACACGCTACAGATCGACAGCCCGATCCGGTCACTGGGCCGCTATCTGCTGCCGATTCGAGTCGCGGCAGGCGTTGAGGCTTCCATCACCCTCGAAGTGACGGAATACGAGGAGCCGGCGGAAGAGCCCGAAGAGCCGGAGGAAGCCGAGACGAGCGATGTCGAGGCGGAGGAGTTGGACTTCGCGCGCTAGCGCCGTCTGCGGATTTTCGACACCTTTGACACCCACATTGTCCCGGCAGTAACTGTGCGTGGAACCGCCCGTTCGTAATTTGTCTGGTAATCTCGGCACATTAGAATCTGTCCACACGGCGGCCGTGCGGGCGAGTGTGAATTGTGGGGAGTCAATCCCCCATGCGCCGCTGTTACGGGCTCGGCACAAGACACCGTGGCGAGCGCCTGCCGATGCCGCCTTAATGGCATGCCGCGACTGATCCGCAAACAGATGGTGTTGCCGCTGTGACGACCGAGATTGAACGACTTCCGCCCCAGGACCTGGATGCCGAGCGCTCATTGCTGGGCAGCTTGCTGATCGACTCGGATGCCGTCAGCACGGTCAGCGGCAAGATCCAGTCCGACGACTTCTACCGCGAGCAGCACCGCGCCATCTTCGAGGCCGTCACCAACATCGCTTCCCGCAACGAACGCTCGGACTCGGTGACGGTATCGGACGAGCTGCGCCGGACGGAGAGCCTGGAGCTCGCGGGCGGCCCGCCGTATATCGCGGACCTGATCAACGCGGTGCCGACGGCGTTCCACGTGGAGCACTACGCCTCCATCGTGCGGCGGACGGGCATCCTGCGGCGGATCATCCAGGCGGCGACGCAAATGGCCGGCGCGTCCTATCGCGCGGGCGCCGACCCCGACGACGTGCTGGACCAGGCCGAGAGCCTCATCTTCAGCATCGCCAACGAGATGGGGACGCGCGACTTCGAGTCGCTGCGCGCGGTGATGCACGTTTTCGAAGAGCAGCTCATGTTCCGGCTGCAACATCGAGGCGTCCTGAGCGGCGTGGCGACCGGCATCGGCGAGCTGGATCGGTTGACGGGCGGCCTGCAACGCTCCGACTTGATCATTCTGGCGGCGCGGCCGGGCATGGGGAAGACCGCGTTTGCGCTGCACATGGCACTGCACGCCGCGATGCACAACGACGTTCCGGTCGGCTTCTTCGCACTGGAGATGCCGGGGCATCAGCTGGCGCAGCGGATCGTGGGCAACCGCGCCCGTGTCGACTCCATGCGGATTCGGGACGGCGAGCTCAATGACGCGGAGATTGCAAAGTCCGTGGCCGCGATGGCCGAGCTCGCCGAGTACCCAATCTTGATCGACGATTCGCCGTCGCTGACGGTGCTCGAGTTGCGGGGGAAAGCCCGGCGCATGCACCTGGAGCACACCATCGGGCTGCTCATCGTCGACTATCTGCAGCTGATGAGCTCCGCGAGCTACCGCGACAATCGGGTGCAAGAGATCACCGAGATCACCCGCTCGCTGAAGTCGCTGGCCCGTGAGCTCAACATCCCGATCGTGGCCTGCGCCCAGCTCTCGCGCGCCGTCGAGCAGCGGCCAAACCCGACGCCCCGGCTTTCGGACCTGCGCGAAAGCGGGTCCATCGAGCAGGACGCTGACGTCGTAGTCTTCCTGCACGAGCCCGAGCGCGACGATGAAGTGATTGGAAAGCCCGTGGACCTGCGCCTGACGATTGCCAAGCAACGCAACGGGCCGGTCGGTGATGTGAACCTGCGATTCATTCGCTCGCACGGGCGATTCGAGGAAGTCGCCGAGCGGTCGCTCTAGCGCCGCCAGAGGAGACTGTCATGGCCGATATGCCCCAGGGCCGAGACTTTCGCGTGCCACCCGTGATCCACGTCGGCGAAGGCGCCCTGTCACGGCTGCCGGAGACCCTGACCGACCTGGGCATCCAGCGCGCGGTGCTGGTGACGGATCGCGTGCTCGCCGGCGGGCCGTGGATGCCCACCCTGCAGGCGTATGCGGCCGAGGCCGAGGTCGAGTTGACTGTCGACGATGCGCTGGCGGCGGAGCCCACGACGGACGACGTGGGCCGCGCGCTGGGGCGCATTCACGCGAGCAACGCGGATGGCGTGATCGCGTTCGGCGGCGGCAGCGCCATCGATACGGCCAAATCGGCGGCCGTCCTGGCGGGCAATCCGGGCGGGCTGCCCGACTACGAAGGGTATGAGCGGATTCCTCGCCCGGGACTGCCGGTGATTGCGATCCCCACCACCGCCGGGACGGGCGCGGAGGTGACCCGCGGCGTGGCCGTCGCCGATCCCGTGCGCGACGTGAAGATGCTGCTGATGAGCGCGCATCTGGTGCCGGCGGCCGCCATCGTTGACCCGGCGCCGACCGTCAGCATGCCGCCGGGGGTGACGGCCTCCACGGGCCTCGACGCGTTGACGCACGCCATCGAGGCGTACGTTTCCCGAAAGAGCTATCCCCTCACCGACGCGCTGGCCATCGACGCCGTCAAACGCATCGCCGGGTCGCTGGTCCGGGCGTATGAACGCCCGGACGACCTGGCGGCCCGCGACTCGATGGCGCGGGGCTCGCTGCACGCGGGCATGGCGTTTCACAATTCTTCGGTGGCGCTGGTACACGGCATGTCGCGGCCCATCGGTGCCCTGTTCCACGTCCCGCACGGGCTCTCAAACGCCATGCTCCTGCCCGCGGTGATGGCGTTCAGCATCCCCGGCGCCGTGGCGCGCTATGCCGAGATTGGGCGAGCCATGGGCGCGGCCGGCGCCGGCGACACGGACGAAGCGGCGGCCGCGAGTGCCATGCGGATGGTGGAGGAGCTATGCGCCCGGGTGGAGGTGCCGACGCTGGCCGCATGGGGCGTCGATCGCGGAGCGTTTCGACGCGCCATGCCCAAGATGGCGCGCGACGCGCTGGCCAGCGGCAGTCCGGGCAACAATCCCCAACTGGCCTCCGAGGCCGAGATCGTGGATCTCTACGAGCAGGTGATCAGCCTTTAGGCCGCGGGATTCCGGTCGGCGGCTGCGGAACTCCCGTTGTGGTTCGACGGGCTCACCACGAACGGGTGGGACAGTCGCCGGTTGACAGGCGGGGACGGATTCCCGCTTTCGGGGACCCTTGCCTAACCGTCAATCACCGTAGGGGCAGCTCTTGTGGCTGCCCGCGCGGGCGCCCACAAGACACCCCAGGTGCGTAAGGTGTCAAGCCGCGAGGGCGTCGTGGTGCTGGCGGTGGTCCCAGGCCGTGGCCTCGTGGTAGGCGGTGCGGGTGCGCAGGCAGCCATGCAAGTAGCCCACGAGGCGATTGCCGAGGGCGCGCAGCGCCTGGGGATGACGATTGCCCATCGCCCGTCG
>DAOUHO010000087.1:0-16415 GCA_034428595.1 Chloroflexota bacterium
CATCCAGATTCTGGCGCAGGACGCGGTGGCGCGCGCGGCGGCCTTCGAGGCCGGCGAGGTGGACTGGATCCAGCACTTCCAGTTCATCGACATGGAGCGCTTCGCGAAGCAGGACAACCGCGCCGTCCTCGGGCGTATGTCCTCCGGTATGCCGTGGTTCCTGCACATCAACTCGACGCGCTGGCCCACCGACGACATCGTCGTCCGCCAAGCGCTGAACCACGCGGTCAACAAGAAGCTCGTGGTGCAGCGCGGCAACGGTGGCATCCCGCGCATCGCGGGCAACATCCTCACGCCGGGCACTATCGGCTACAACGCGGATATGGAAGACCTCTACCCGTGGGACGTCGGCAAGGCCAACCAGCTGCTGGATGACGCCGGCTACGCTCGCGGCGACGACGGCTTCCGTTACCGCGACGGTGAGCGCATGCAGGTCGAGTTCCCCAACACGCCCAACCCGTTGAGTGAGCTGTACAAGCTGGACGTCGAGTCCAGCATTGGCATCTTCGTGGACATCCCGAACGTCGAGTTTGCGACCTACATCAACGACATGGCGCAAGGGAAGTACACGCACCAGTGGACCGGTGGACGTGGCCCGGACGGCGACGTGCTGTACGCCAAGTACCACACGTCGAACTACGGGCTGCCGGGCCGCGCGTTCGCGTTCCTCAACTACAACGGTGAGCCGGGCGTGGCGACCGAGGGCGACCCCATCGACGCACTGCTCGACGGGGCCCGCTCCGAGTTCGACGAGTCCAAGCGCGCCGAGATGTGGATGGAGGCCAACCGCCTGATCCAGGAGGCCGCCGTCAACCTTCCGCTGGCCGACGCCATGGCGCAGTGGTTCTACAACAGCGACCAGATCGGTGGCGTGGCGCACTCCACGCTGCTCGACCAGGCGTTCGCGATGGACTTCTACGACAAGAAGGGCTAGCGCTTAGAGGAGATCAGCACCGCCGCCGGAACTGGGTGTGGCCGAGGATGGGCGAGAGCCTCGGCCGGGGCCTGCCCGCGGACAAGCCTCGTGCTTGTCGCGGAACAGGTCCGCCCAGGGCTGGCGGCGGTGCGCGCTCCGGCCCCGCTTGGCAGTGCACCGCGCGCTCAGTCTTCGGCTTTAGTCGCCGAAGTACTCGTCGTGACCGCCGAAGGCTGCCCGCAGCCGCTTGACGTCGGCGGCGGGCAATGGCCCGCGCCGCACCGCTTCCACATTTGATTCGAGATGGGCCGGGTCGGCCGTGCCCGTCAGCACGCACGCCACTTCCCGAGGCGCGGCCGCAAAGCGATAGGCAGCCTCGATCAGCGACCCCACGTCGCCGTGTATCAGCCAGTCAAGCGGCTGTGCATCCGACACTGAGGCGGGCGGCACCAGGCCCGCATCCTTCATCCGCCGCACCACGTCGCGCAGGTGTGCGGGGTCGGCCATGGCGCGGCGCACGGGTGTCATGGCGACCACGCCCACGTCGTGCCGTGGGGCCAACGGGAACACATGCCGTTCGGCGGCGTGCGTCAGCAGGTTGTAGTTCGGCATCACCACGTCGGGCCAACCATCGGCAACGGCGCGGCCCACCATCACCGGCCATCCGGATATGCCGACGAACCGAGCCAAGCCGTCGTCCTTGAGGCGCAGCAATTCAGGCACCTGACGCTCGCGGCATTCGTCATAGAGCTCAGGCCGCAGCGCATGAATCAGCACAATATCCAGCGTGTCCCGCCGGAGTCGCCGCAGGCTCTCCTGGACTGAAGGGCGAATGACGCTCGGTGGCGCCAAGGGCGGCGCGTCCGCGTGCACGTCGACCACGCTCGGATACTTGGTCGCAATCACGGTCTCGTCCCGAGGCACGCCGTCCAGCGCATGGGCGAGCAGCGCTTCGCTGTCGTGATACACCGGCGCGGTGTCGAAGTAGTTGATTCCCAGGTCGAGCGCCTGCCGCACATACGTTCGAACCACGTCACGCGTGGCGCCGCGCGTCTGACCTAGCTGGCTTGGCCCGCCCGTGCCAAGCCCCACCAGCGACACTTCGAGCCCAGTCCGGCCCAGCCGCCGGTACTCCATCAGCCGGCTCGCGGCGCCGGCGCGCCGTCCCTACAGGAAAGCCGGCAGCTTGTCGGCATCGATCTCCACGCCGAACCCGGGCGCGTCGGACGGCCGCAGCCTGCCGTTCTTGGGCACGGCCGTGCCCGGCAACAAGGGGCCGTTTTCCAGCGGAACACCCGGCGCCGTGGCCATGTACCACTCGCCAAGCGGGATCGCCGGGAGGGCGAAGAGGGCGTGCTGCCCATACGGACTGCCAACCCCGCCGTGCGGAATGACGGTCAGCCCCGCCGCTTCCGCAATGGCGCAGATTCTGAGCAGGGGCGTCAACCCGCCCACCCACGCGATATCCGGCTGCAAGATGTCCGCCAGGCGGCGCGACGCCGCATGCTGGAAGGGATAGGGCGTGTACCAGTGCTCACCCGTCGCGAGCGTCTGCCAGGGAAGGCGGGCCCGCAGCTGCGCGTAGCCGTCGAAATCTTCCGGGCGGAGCATTTCCTCGATCCACGCCAGCCCGTACGGGCGCAAAGACTCCGCCAACTGCACGCCATACTCCACGTCGAGCGCCATCCAGCAGTCGAGCATGAGCTGCGCGTCATCGCCCATGCACTCCCGGGCCGCCGCCAGGCTTGCGATGTTGCGCTGCATGCCGTCCTGCCCATGGACGGGGCCGTAGGGACAGGGCACCTTGACGGCGGTGAAGCCCAGCTCCTTGACCCAGTCGGTGTCGCCGCAAGTGGCATAGCACGGCACGAAGTCTCGGGCCGGACCGCCAAGCAACTGATAGACGGGCTTCCCCAGCACCTTGCCCTTGAGATCCCACAGCGCCAGGTCAATCCCGCTGATGGCATACGACGCCAGGCCGGCGGCGCCGAAAGGCGCGCACAGCCGCACCAGCATGTCGTACAGCCGCTCGGTCGCAAGCGCGGGCTCGCCGATGATCCGCGGCCCGAGGTAGTCGTGGATGACGGCGGCTACGGGACGGCCATATCGCCCGGGGCCCACTCCCTGCGTGCCGTCCTCTGCCGTCACAACGACGAGGAAGTCCGGCCAGTCCGGCACCCAGGTCAGCATGTTGGACTCGGCGGGGACATAGGGCGACATCGGATTCGCCATGGGAATCCGCGTGAGCCAGCCGGGGCGTCGCTCACCTGCATGAGGATCGCGAACGGGCGGCTCGAGCACTTTGGTCTCGACGCGTGTGATCTTCAATGCATGAGGACACCGCTGCCAGGCTGTGTGCAGTGTCCCACGGGAGCAGAAGCCGCAGTCTCGCACTCCTGTCCCGGTGCTTCTGGGCATCGTCTTGCGGATCGCCGCAAAATCCTTACCGCATGAGCCGTCGGCTACACTGCCGGCGCCGAGGCGACTTGCAGGATGGGCGGGTTCAACCCTCCACGAGGAGCCTCGTGGGACCGTCCGCACGGTGAGCTAGGAGCAGGCGCGCAATGGGGCGATACATCGTCCGGCGGTTGCTTGCCTCAATCCCGGTAATCCTGGGCGTGCTGCTGCTGGTGTTCGTGCTCCTGCGCCTGATCCCTGGCGATCCCGTCGAGGTCTTCTACTACAGCAGCGACGCCGGCGGCACCTCCAACACCTCCGTCTCGATCGACGCGCTGGAGCAGGCGCGAGCCAAGCTGCGGCTCGACAAGTCCATTCCCGAGCAGTTCGTCTTCTATCTGTGGGACGTGCTGCGGCTCGACCTTGGGCGTTCGTTCCGCACCAAGCAGCCCATTACGCACGTGATCGCGGAGCAATTCCCCTCGACGCTGGTGCTTACGCTGGCCGGCATGGCGGTGACGCTGTTCATCGGGCTGGTGGCCGGCGTGGTGTCGGCCATGCGCCATCACACCTGGGTCGACTACGGCAGCCAGTTCATCGCGGTGCTCGGTGTTTCCATACCCAATTTCCTCGTCGGGCTGCTGCTGATCTACATCTTCAGCATCCTCATGCAAGATTGGATACCAGCCCTTACCTTGCCGGCCATCGCCAACGGCAACGGCAAGGAGCTCATCATGCCCGCGCTCGCCCTGGGCATCGGGGGTGCGGCGATCGTGGCCCGGCTCACCCGCTCATCCATGCTGGACGTAATGAGCCGCGACTACATCCGCACCGCGCGCTCGAAGGGCGTGCGCGAGAGCGCCGTCGTCTGGGGCCACGCCCTCAAGAATGCGCTGATCCCGGTGGTGACGATCGTGGGCTTGCAGTTCGGCAGCCTGCTGATCGGCGCGGTGGTCATCGAAGTGGTGTTCAGCCGCAAGGGCATCGGCTTCACGCTGGTCAAGGCCATCCTCACGCGCGACTACACCGTGGTGCAGGCGCTGGTGATGCTGGCGGCCACCATCTACGTGATTGCGAATCTCCTTGTCGACCTGCTCTACACCTACATCGATCCGCGCGTGCGGCTCGCGTAGGCAGGCGCCTCACTCCGCGACCATCGAAAGCACCGACGCCACACGGTCCGGCCCGGGTTTTCAGGAATTTCTATATCCTCTAGGCTGGCGCGTTGCGGTGACGCGCCGACGGTTTCCCTCGCATGGTCGCCTCGCGAGCGGCGAAACCGAAACGCCCGTCAGGGCCCTCCGACCCTGACCTCAATGTGAATTGGAGCGCGTGAGTGGCACATAACGTCGCGGTCGATATGGGCGGCACGTTCACCGACCTTATCGCCACGGATGGCGACACCGGGTTACAGGTCGCGAAGTCGCTCACGACGCCCGCCTCGCCATCGCAGGGAATCTTCGACGCGCTGGCGAAAGCCGAAATCGACCCGGCCGCCATCGAGTACTTCGTGCACGGCACCACCGTCGGCACCAACATGCTCATCGAGCGCCGCGGGCCACGCATCGGGCTCATCACCACGCAGGGCTTTCGGGACGTGCTGCGCATCCAGCGCATCGTGCGCCCGGAGTCGTTCGATTTGCACTGGCGCAAGCCGCGGCACCTGGTCGACCGTGCGCTCAGCCTGGAGGTGCGCGAGCGGATTGGCGCGCACGGCGAGGTGGTCCAGGCGCTGGAGGAAGAAGACGTGGTGGCCGCGGTGGAGCGCTTGCGCGCCGAGGAAGTCAAGGCCATCGCCGTCAGCTATCTCTTCTCGTTCCTCAATCCCGAGCATGAGCGCCGCACGCGCGAGATCGTGCACGAGCTTTACCCGGAGGCCTACGTCTCGATCAGCTCGGACGTGTTCCCGCAGTGGCGCGAGTTCGAGCGCACGAGCACGACGGTGATCGATGCCTATCTCAAACCGCGCATCGACGAATACCTCACCTCGCTTGAAGATGAGCTGGACCGCCGAGGCGCGCGTGGACTGCTGATCATGCGCAGCAACGGCGGCGTCATGGCGACCGCCACCGCCAAGGCTGAGCCCGTCACCATGATCCAAAGCGGGCCCGCCGGCGGCGTGATCGGCAGCTTGCAATTGGGGCAAGACCTGGGGCTCGATCCGCTGATGACCGCCGACATCGGGGGCACCAGCTTCGATGCGTGCCTCGTAGCGGGCGGCCGGGCCGCGCAAACCACGACCACCGAGCTTGAGTTCGGCATCCCGATCGCCACGCCCATGCTCGACATCCGTTCCATCGGCGCCGGCGGCGGCAGCATCGCCTGGCTCGACGCGGCCGGTCTGCTCAAGGTCGGTCCCCAGAGCGCGGGCGCCGATCCCGGACCCGCCAGCTATGGCCGCGGCGGCGCCGAGCCGACGTCGACGGACGCCAATGTGGTGCTGGGCCGGCTCGACCCCGACTTCAAGCTCGGCGGCGACGTGCAACTGGTGCCCGAGGCCGCGCGGACTGCGGTCGAGCGCATCGGCGCGCAGATGGGGTTTTCGGCGGAGCGCGCCGCGGCGGGCATCCTCGAGATCATGAACAGCAACATGGCCGAGACGATGCGCCTGCTCACCATCGACCAGGGCATCGACCCGCGCGAGTTCGCCCTCGTCGCTTTCGGCGGCGCAGGCCCGCTGCACGGCGCCTACCTGGCCGATCATCTGGGAATGCAGCGTGTCGTCGTGCCGCCGTTTCCTGGCGCGTTCAGCGCTCTGGGCGCGCTGATGGCGGACACCAGGTTCGACTACATGCAGACGCGCATCACCTACTCCGACAACATCGACGTCGAGACTGTGCAGCGCGACTTCGACGATCTGGAGCAGCGCGCTCGCGACGACTTCGCGCGCGAGGGCTTCGGCGATCCGCCGGACATGCAGCGCAGCCTGGACCTGCGCTACTACGGACAGAACTGGGAGCTCGAGGTGCCAGTCGCCGGCGGAACCATCACCGCCGAGGACATCGCCGCCGCGCGCGCGGCCTTCGACGCCGAGCATGATCGCCAGTTCGGCTGGAGCTTCCCGGAGTCGGCGTTCGAAATCGTGAACATGCGCCTGACGGCCATCGCCCGGCGTCGGGAGGTTCTCTTACCGGACGTCCCACCCGGCCCGATGCCGGCGCCGGTGAAGGTGGGCGAGGTCTACTTCACCGAGGCGGACGGCCTGCTGTCCACGCCGTTCTATCACCGCGACGACCTGCGCGCCGGCAACACCTTCAAGGGCCCGGCGATGATCGTGGAGGACGACGCCACCGCGATCGTTCCGCCCGACTGGTCGGCGCGAGTCGAGCCGCATGGCAGCATCATTCTGGAGGTGGAGTGAGATGGTGCAGGACGCAACCGCCAAGCGCAGCGTCGCCGATCTGAATATCGGCGACCCGGTCCAGCTCGAGGTCACGCGCAACTACCTGATCGGCACCTGCGAGGAAATGGGCGCGGCCATGCTGCGCACGTCCTACTCCACCATGTTCAACGAGGCGCGGGACTTCTCCTGCGTGGTGTTCGACGCCGCCGGACAAATGATCGCCCAGGGCGACTTCTGCCCGGCCCACATCGGCGCCATCGTGCATACCGTCGAGTGGGCCATCAAAGAGGTCGGTCCGGAGAACATGCATCCCGGCGACGTGATCCTGCACAACGATCCCTACCGCGGCGGCTGCCACATGCCGGAGTTCATGACGCTGAAGCCCTGCTTCTACAAGGACGAGGTCGTGGCCTACGCAGCCAACATCGCCCACATGACCGACATCGGCGGCATGGTGCCGGCGGCCTTCGGCGACACGCGCAACATCTTCCAGGAGGGCCTGCGGCTGCCGCCGATCAAGATCTACAAGAACGACGAGCCGGTGGAGGACATTTTCGCAATCATCACGTCCAACGTGCGCACGCCGAAGGTGTCGCGCGGCGACCTGATGGCGATGGTGGGCTCGACCTATCTGGCCGAGCGGCGCATCGTCGGCCTGATCGACCGCCTGGGCATCGATCGCTTCAACCTGCTATCGGAACAGATCAAGGACGTGTCCGAGGTGATGATGCGGCAGGCCATCGCGCGCATGCCCGACGGCGCCTATGCGGCGGAAGGGATCATCGAAGACGACGGCGTGCTGCCGGATACGTCCTATCGGTTCGCGGCGGAAGTCAACGTGCGCGGGGACGAAATCGTGGTGGACTACACGGGGTCGGATCCGCAGTCCGCCGGCGCGATCAACCAGTCATTTGGTACGACCGCATCCGCGACCTACGCCACGATCTTTCACATGATTCCCGACGACATTCCGTGGAACCACGGCGCGTACCGGCCCATTGCCATCGTGGCGCCGCCGGGAACCGTGGTGAACGTCAACTACCCCGGGTCGTGCGTGGGCGGCAACTCCGACACCTACCCCAACACCATGGATGTCCTGTTCTCAGCCTTCTCCCAGATGAGCGACCGCAGCCAGGCCTGCGACGGCGGCACCAGCGGCTTGCTCGGCATCTACGGCACCAATACCGATACCGGCGAGCCGTTCGTCCTGCTGCACATCGAAGGCATGGGCTGCGGCGGCCGCATCGACGCCGACGGCAACGACGCGATGGTGACGAAGAACGGCAACTGCCTGAACTCGCCCTGCGAGGTGATCGAGGTGCGCTATCCGGTACGCATCGAGGAATACAGCGTCATCCCGGAGAGCACCGGGCCGGGCGCCCACCGCGGCGGCTTCGGCGTGCGCCGCATCTGGCGCTGCCTGGCGCCGATCACGATCAGCGCCCACGTGAACCGCACCTGGTTCAGGCCGTGGGGCCTCAAGGGCGGCGATCCCGCCGGCAACGCAGCGCTGCTGTTCAAGTCGGCCGGCGCTGACGAATGGCTCTCGGCAAGGGACCTGTATGACCGTATCTCGGCGGGCAAGTTCTCAAACGTCGAGCTCAACGAAGGCGACCTGATCATGCTCTGCACGCCCGGCGGCGGCGGCTATGGCGCTCCGCACGAACGGCAACCGGAGCTGGTGCGCCAGGACGTGGCCGACGAGCTGATCGACGCGCAGGCCGCGGAGCAGACCTACGGCGTGGTGCTGGACGGCGCGGGCTCGATCGACCAGGACGCCACCCGCCTGAAGCGAGAGGAGATGGCGCATGCCGCAACGTGAAGTCGACGAAATGCCGCGCTGCCAAAGCTGCGGCATCTTGATTCCGGTGCAGGAACTGGTGAAAGAGCACGAGGGCAAGCCCGTCATCGTGTGCAGCGACAAGTGCTTCCGCATCTACCGGACCTACTGGTATCCGCGCTACGGGCAGAAGGCAGCCGCCCAGAGCGGCGGGGACAGCTGAGGCCGGTCGTCGCGTCACCACACGTGAGCGAGTCAGAGCGCCGATCCTCAGTCTGCCAAGCGAGGCTCCGATCCCCTCTCCCCGCCGAGGGAGAGGGATAGGGTGAGGGGGCAACCGTGAAGCAAATCTCGGGCGTCGTCCCAATCGTCCCAACGCCGTTCGTGCCGGGAAGCGAAGCCGTCGACGCGGCTGCCCTGCGCCGTTTGGTCGACTTCGCGGTTGACGCCGAGGCCGCCGCCATCTGCCTGCCGGCCTACGGCAGCGAGTTCTACAAGCTCACGGAGCCGGAGCGGCTCCAAGTGATCGAGGTGGCCGTGGACCAAGCCGGCGGCCGCCTGCCGGTGATGGCGCAGTGCAACCACGGTTCGGCCAAGGGCGCCGCCGCGCTCGCCCGCCAAAACGCTGACATCGGGGCCGAGGTCATCTCCTTTGCGCTGCCGCGCCAGTTTCCGCTGACCGACGGAGATCAGTTCGACTACGCGCGCACCGTTTGTGATGCGGTCGGTGCGCCGGTGCTGATCCAGGACTGGAACCCCAGCGGCAGCTCCGTCGGCGCCGAGTTCTGCGCCAAGCTCGCCGATGTCTGCCCGAACTTCCGCTACATCAAGCTGGAAGAGCCGCGCATGGGCCCCAAGGTGCGCGCCATCATCGAGGCCACCGGCGGGCGCGTGGAGGTGTTCGAAGGCTGGGGCGGGCTCTACATGCTGGAGCTGGCGCCAACCGGAATCGTCGGCATCATGCCGGGCCTGGCGCTCACCGACCGGCTGGCGCCCGCGTGGCGGCTCGCCGTGGCGGGCCAGGCGGCGGAGGCGCTGGCGGCGTTTGAGCCGCTGGTGCCGTGGCTCGCGTTCGGCCTCTCCGACATGGAGTTCTTCAACGCCCTAGAAAAGCGCCTGCTCGTCGCCCGCGGCTTACTCGAGCACGCCACCCTGCGCAACCCCACCGTCACCATCGACGCCGACTCTCTGGCCTACGCAGACTTTCTGATCGCACAGCTCGGACTGAGTACGCAGGCTGATCCTGGATAGGCCAGGCCGGCGGGCCGGCATCGCGATAGCCGCGGCGCCGTCGTGGGTTGCCGATGTGCCGTCAGCGCCGGGGACACTTTCTAGGTTCAGACTCGCGGACCGATGTGCTCAGTGATATGACCGGCCGACTCCGCCAGCGGGCCACGGCGGTCGTGGTGCGGCGGGGCAAGGTGTTGCTGCTCAGCGACGATGCCGGGTGGTTCATGATGCCTGGCGGCAGAATCGAGTCGGGAGAACGCCCGAAAGACGCGGCAATTCGCGAGCTGCGCGAGGAAACGGGGCTTGCGGCGACGCGAGTGACGTACTTGTGCGAGTGGGAGAACTCCATCAACAAGCACCACGTCTTCGTGGTTGAGGCAGACGGGGAAGTCGAGATGACGCCCGAAATCAGCAGCTACCGGTGGCTGGACCGGCGAGCCCGCGTGCCTGGCCAGGCACACTCACATGTCGAGGCGATTCTGGCGATGCTCGAGAATCTGGGCTAGGTGGCCGTGTCCAGCAGTTGCGCCCCGTCGTCGGATCGAGCGAAGTTTGAGTCAAGGCGGCGACGCCAGCGCAATTGCGAGTAATGAGGATTGACCATGTCGCTTCGGCCAGCAGGACGAGCACGATGGCGCGGTGAGCACGCGGTATTCGTGAGGCGCTTTGCATGCATCGTCGCCGCCGTCCTGGTCGCCACGGCTGTTTCGGCTTCCGTGGTATCCGCTGCCCACGACAGCACGATTCCTGACCGTCAGGCGATGCTCGATGCGTGCCTGCCGGCTTGGGATCCGGGCGATCCCCACATCGGGACGTGGGACGGGCGCACGCTCCACGATGAGCCCGATGACGTCCGCGACCTGTTCTATCGGGTCTGGGGCGATGATGATCTCGATACCGGTCGGCATCTGCGTCGCTGGCGTTGGGAATGGAATTGCCTGCACCCGGAACCCCTGCCTGACCGACTTCGCCAGCGGGCAACCGTGGTTCTGATTCGAAACGGCAGCGTGCTGCTGGTCAGCGGCCAAAGCGGGCAGTTCTCGTTGCCAGGCGGCGGCATCGAGCCGGGGGAGCAGTCCGTGGAGGCAGCTGTGCGGGAGTTGCACGAGGAAACGGGGCTCAGGGCGACGCGAACGGAATACATGTTCGTATGGGCCAGCTCCGCGAATCGGCATCACGTCTTCCGGGTCGAGGCGGACGGCGAGGTGGAGGTTGGAGCCGAAATCAGCGACTTTCAGTGGTGGGATGGGCGGGAATCCCTGCCGACTCACGCGCATGTCGCGGCAATACTGGCAAGGCTAGACGACCTTATCTAGCAGGCCACCGCAGCCGACGCGGCAAGTCGCTGGGCCCTGTCAGACCTTGCGGGTCTAGCTCGCCGCCTCGATTGCTCGCACCTCGTCCGACCAGTCGCGCCAGATATCGCCGCCGGCGTCGGTCATGGCCATCTCGTCGGAGAGGCCCTCGGGCGACTTCATGAAGCCGTAGATCGTGGCCTGGCGGATCACGTCGTTGGAGGTGTTTTGCCCCGGAACGTGCAGGATTTTGTGGTGCCACAGCACCACCGATCCGGTCGGTCCATAGGTGTCGACCGGCTCAGTGTCGGCCTTCACCGCCTCAATGACGGGATCGGCGATGCGTCCGTGGCCACCCAGCTTGCGCGCGTTGTGGCGCCGGCCAACGTGTGTTTCACCGGCGTGGAACGTCTTCCAGTGGTGCTCCCAAATCCGCGTGTGGCTGCCCGGCCACACGGTGAAACCGCCGGACGCGGGCGGCAGGTCGTCGATATAGGCCGCGAAGTTGAGCCGGAATCGGCCATAGGACGAGCCGTCGGAATGCGCGCCGCGCCAGTTAGGGCCCGGGTCCGGGCTATTCGGCAGCGTGCAGTAAAGGCCGCGCGTGCCCTGCCCGGTTAGCAACTCGAGACCTTGCTGAGGCAGGCGCAGGGTCTGCGTCTTGAACGTCGGCAGCGACGGCCAGGAGTCCAGCTCTTGGCCGTACAACACTTCCATCGCCTCGTCGCTCATCAGGCAGGGACCAGTGGTGGACCCGGACTCGTCGCGCCCGGCCGGCCACACGACGGTGCCCTTGCCGAGGAGTTGCTCGGCCACGGTCCAGAGCGCGCGGGGGCCCAGGTCGAGCATGTAGTCCTTGGAGCCGTTGCGCACGTAGTAGCGGGTTCCGCCGCCGCCGAAATAGGGCTGGCCGCCGTGATGGGCAACCGGGAAGTTGGTCTGTTCCTCATCGGTGATCGGCGTCCACGTGGAGGGGTCGTCGCGCTTCATGCGGGGGAGGTAGGCGCCGATCGCCTCCCACATATCGTCCCGCGCGCGGCGGCAAAGCTCGGGATCGAGCGCCCCCGGCAGCACGAGGAATCCATCGCGCTTGAACTGGGCGACCTGGCTTTCGGTCAGCGGCGGCACCTGCGGCACCGTCGGTATGGCCGTGACTTGCCGTTCGGGGAGCGGCTCCACCTGCGGCACGCTCGGGGTAATCGTCACCATGTCGTCCCTACCTTGATTGCGATACGACCCGCGCCAATGCCGAATTATGGCGCACGAACCGGCCTCCCAGGGCGGGTATTCGCCTAGTTTGCTGTCCACAGGCGGAATGAATACACGCTGCTGACGAATGCCCTCGACGAACCTAGATTCGACGACCGCGGGTCAGGGGGCTAGATTCTCGCCGTCGGAGACCTCCCAATGGCGGGGCGAGGGCGGTTCGCACCGCCCCTACTTGAGGGTGAACAGGTTCAGGCGTGGCCAGATTTCCGCTCCCCGCCTGCGCGGGCACATGCTCCGCCGGAATGACGGATCCCGAGGAGCCCCGGCTACGCCGCGGAATCGCCCCCCATGTCCCCGGCATCGGGCGACGCCGCCTGTCGCGCGCCGAGTTCGCGGTCGAGGATTAGCAGGCCCGCGCCGTCGCCGCCCGCGATCTTGAGCTGGCTGAGGAGCGTGCGCAGGGTGTCCTCCTCCTCGATCTGCTCGTTGACGAACCAGTCCATCAGCGACTTGGCCTGGTAGTCGCCGCATTCGATCGACTTGGCATAGAGCGCGTTCACCGCACGCGTGTTGCCCTGCTCGTAGGCCAGCGCCGCAGCAACGGCCGCTTGCGGGTCGCCATAGCCCGTCTTGGGTTTCAGCAGCGCCGAGAGCGTGATCGGGACATCGCGGGCCGCCAGGTGGTTGAAGATACGCATCCCATGATCCCACTCCTCCGCGCTCTGCGCCCGCATCCAGCCGGCAAAGCCGTCGAGGTCCAGGGACTCGAAATAGGCCGCCATTCCCAGGTAGATGTAGGAGGCGTTGAATTCATGCGTGATCTGCGCATTCAGCGCGTCGGCCAAGTCGTCGTGCATGGGCATTCGGGTGAGGCTCCTGGTATCCGGTCGGGACTATTCGATTCTAGGCAACGGAGGCCGCCGAGCAGTGAATGCTCGGTCACCGTCGAGCCAACGCTCCTCACCACAGGCACAGCGCCAACGCAAAGCCCGCGCAGTCGACGCCGAAGTGGCAGCCACAGCGATTGGATATCTGCGCTGGGATATCCCGGTCGGCGCCCGGGGGAACATCGAGCGTCTGCGCCCACGCCATGGCCGCGGTTAGCCCCCGTAGATTGCGCGCAAAGTCCGGGTCGGTGTAGTTGGTCAACTCCACGTCCACGGCGTGAATGCCGTTCGCGGCCAGATAGTCCGCGGCCTGCCCGCTGAGGGGATACACCGTCCACGCCGCGAGATGGATATACCCGGCCGCGCGAGCGATGGTGCTCGCAAGCTCCATCGAGCCGCCGCTGTCGGAACCCGCCACGACCACGGCGCCCAGACTGTGGTAGAAGACCGCCGCGACAAACGGCCGGTCAACGAGATAGCGCGCGAGGGCGCGGGTCTCCGGCTCCGAGAATGGGCGCTCGCCGCCCCCTCCGGGAACGAGCCCGGACGGCCCATAACTGTCGCGCTGCCAGTCAGCATCCCAGTTGCGATTGAGGTCGACACCGTTTGCGTTCTCGCGCGTGCCCGCAGCGGCGCCGTCGGGGTTGAGATCGGGTATCAGCGCCAGGCCGACGCCGTCGGGGATCAGATCAAGATTGGCCTGGAAGTGGTCGAGCAGCAGGTTGACGAGGTCGGTGGTGTTCGCCTCGTTGCCCTGGTGGATGCCACCAATGACCGCGATCCAGCGCGGTCCGCGGCCCAGTTCCACGACTCGGATCGCGCGCCCCTCCACAGAGCGAGTCAGCTCCAGGGAGTTGCCCACCGTGTCGTCCGCCTCATCGGTCGAGGTCGCCGGAGGGGTTGGTTCCGGCGGCGGCTCCTTGGTTGGCGGCGGTGTGACGTCCGACGCCGCGGGGCGCTCGGGTGGCGGCGGAGGCTCGCCCGGCGCGGCAAAGCTCACGGGGGCGCCGCTGGCCGCAAGCAGGCCGGCCGTGCAGAGGATCGCGACCATGGCCCGGAGAGCGCGCCACCGCAGCCGCTTGGCGCCCATCACGTCTGAAGACCCAATGCCGTCACTGCCGGAGGCCGATGGCTGGCAGCCCGGGCAACCTCGATTGTCATTCTCATCGTCACGTCAACGCTCCGACGCATTGGACGCCGGAGACGGCCCACGGCGGCGAGTGCGGCCGTGCATCAACTCCATCCACCCCCGGAGACCGCCGGCGTCAGCAATGCTCGCTGGTCGGGGCGGCGAGATTCGAACTCGCGACCTCATCGTCCCAAACGATGCGCGCTGCCAGGCTGCGCCACGCCCCGCTATTTCGTCCTTCCATCCTAGAAGGGCGCGCGGCCGCTTGGCTAGCGCTCGACGCTGGATGAGCGCGCCACTTCGACATCCGGGCCCGGCAGGGGGAACGGTCGCCATCGCGCAAGCGGCGTGCCCGCTCTGTTGGTCTGGCGAAGGTCAGGGCATGGATTCCCGCCTCCGCGGGAATGACGTACACACAGCGACCGACTGCCGACGGTGGCTAGCCGGCCGGCGCGTCCGGATCGGTGGGCACGTCGGGCGCGCGCGTCACGCCCCAGCGCGCGGCGTCTTCGGGGTTTTCGTCGAACCACTCGTTGTACTGCGTGGGAAACCTGGCCTTGGCCACGTCGATGCCGACGACGTACCGGTTGGGCCAGGGCACAAAACTCGACCGAAAGGTTGACCTGGTCTCGCTGCCGTCGGGCCAGATGATCACGCGCGAGAACGCCGCCAGCACGCCGCGCTTGGACCACTCCACCTGCTCTTCGAACTCCGGATCTTCGGTCGGTTCCAAGATGCCCTGGTCCGGCGGCGGGTCTTCCCAATCTCGCAGTTCGTGATCAACGATCTCGGCGCGGCGCCCGTCGTTGACGCCCCAGACTTCGAACGTCAGGGTGCCGAGCTCTTCGTCGGCGAACGCGCGCAGCATGATCGGGTGCTCGGTGTCGTTGCGAAACTTGAAGTCGAGGCCGGGACTGAAGATCGTCGCGTCGATCCCAATTGGCGCCGGGCCCATTTCGTAGTAGCGCACCCGATAGAGATGGGGCCATCGCTCCTCGATTCGGAGTCCAGCGTTCAGAACGGCGCGAAAAAGCGTCGTCGATACCTGGCAGATGCCGCCGCCAATACCCTGCTCGGTCTTGTCGGCGAGGATCACGCTGCCTTCAACCCAGCCATGGCGAAGCTCGAACGGCCCGATGCTCTCAAGGAACGAGAACGTCTCACCGGCCATCACGACCAGGCCGTCGAGCTTCCGGGCGCCGACCGAGATGTTGTGCAGGCGGTAGTCGGGCGACCCCTTATAGACCGAATCGCCGCTGGCCAGCAGGTCCCGAATGCCCAATGGATTCTCGGCAAAGTCGGCGCCCGTGTTGAGCAGCGTCAGCGGGATTTCGACCACGCGCTCATCGGGCGAGGCCACCGCCCGCGCCATCGCCTGCTCAAGCGCGGCGCGATCCACGATCTGTCCGGGATTCCCCACCTGGAAGGCCAGCACGCGATTCCGCGCCTCGTCGTAGTCGAACACCGTTGGGTGCGGTTCGGCGGCGAGGGTGTCGTCGATGAGCGTAAACAGGTCATTGAAGCGCGTGAAGTCCAGGGTTGGGGTCAAATCGCTGCCGCCCCCCTCGACATTGATGGCGGCCCGCAGCTCCTTGGGAGTGATGGTCCATCCCCGCCCCTTGTGCATCAGCCACAGCGGGGCGCCGGTCATGCGCGCGATCGCATCGAGCGCCGCACGCGCATGCTCGGTGGTATAGGCCGGGACATCCTCGCGGAAGGTCAGCGTGATCACGCGGCCCGGCGGGGTTGGTTGGGCGAGATCGCCGACGGCGCGCACCGCCGCCTCGATATCGACCACGCGGCCGGTCTGACCGGGCTGCACGGCAGCCACGTCGAGTCCGGCCATGGTCACGCTGGCGTCCACAGCCGGCTGATCGAAGCCCTGGGCAATGCCGGCCACGTAGGCGCGAAGCATGTTTTGATCGAACGTCGTGGCGACCAGGTCACGATCGACGGACGCCGGCGGCTCGGAGATTCGACGCGTAATGCCACCTCCGCCCTGCGCGGCCACCACGCCCCGCAAGGCGCCCCGGTAGTCCACCGCGAGGCCGACGTCGGCGGCGGTCGGGCGCCACATCTGGCCGCCAAGCTCGAAGCTCACGGGGTTAGCCAGATAGGGAGCCCAATAGGCCTCCAGCCGCGCCACGGCTTCCTCGGGGGAAAGCCCGCCCACGTCCACGCCGTCAACCTGCACGCCCGCCGGCAATAGCCCGTCGCCGCCGCGCAAGA
>DAOUHO010000088.1:0-2463 GCA_034428595.1 Chloroflexota bacterium
GCCGTCGCCCAGTTGTGGGACCCGGTGCGCCGCGTGACCTGGCGGTGGCAGCCGGCCACCGCCACGCGCAGTACCGTGCTGTCGCTCTGGCTCATGTCAACCCCCGCGACCGAGCATGGGCACGGCGGCACGCAGCGTCAACGCGCGCCGCGGCTACGCGACGAGCGTTCGCGCCGGACACCGCCGCCAGCGACACTCACGGACTCGCTACGATCGCTCCCCCCACCGCCACAAAACGCGTGCCGCTTCCGGCGACGCCATGGAGGTTCCTGCTCGTAGCGCTGTGACTCGCCTCCGTCCACGTGTCTCCGTCGGTGCTGTGTACGATCTCTCCGCCTGCGCCCACCGCCACAAAACGCGCGCCGTCCCAAGTGATCCCATGGAAGCGACAAGGTTCGCATCGATCAATTCCAGCGCCAAGAAAGTCGTACACCCCATCCCAGATGTCCCCATCGCTGCTGTACGCGACACGCGTACCGGCCAACCCAGCCCCAGCGATCGCTACAAATCTCGTCCCGCTCCATGCGACGCCGCCGTAGACTTCGGAAACGCCCAGAACGATTCCGAGCGTTTGATGCGCTCGCATCCAGATGTCTGCATCGGTGCTGTGCCAGATCACGCCATCGTCGCCGACCGCCACAAAACGCTCGCCGCCCCACGCGATGCCCCGCAGCGTGCGGGGATAGGTGGGAGTGTCGCTCGCCTGCGTCCAGTGTTCTGCGTCGGCGCTGTACACGATCTCGCCTCCTTCGCCAACCGCCGCATAGCGCTCACCTCCCCACGTGATTCCATAGAGGGCGCGGGTAGTAGCGCTGTGGCTCGCCTCTGTCCACGTGTCTCCGTCGGTGCTGTGCACGATCCCGCCTCCGTCGCCAACCGCCACAAAGTGGCCGTCAGCCCAGGCGATCCCATGGAGGTCGCGGGCAATTGCGCTGCCGCTCGCCTGCGTCCACGTGTCTCCATCCGTGCTGTGCACGATCTCGCCTCCCTCGCCTACCGCTACAAACCGCCCGGCGCCCCACGCTACGTCGTTGAGCACCCCGCCCGTGCGCTCGGTCACGAGCCGCCACTCGAATTGCATCGGCTCGGGGTCCGTCGGCTGCGTTGGCTCGGGCTGTGTCGGCTCGGGTTCGATGTTCATGGTCCCCGCGCCTCTGCCGCAGCCGGCCAGCATCACCATCGCCACGATTGCGATGACGCCCATACACATAGTCGAATCGCCTCGTACCATCTTCCTCTCCTTATCGAGGTCTTGGAGCAGGCTATTCGCTCGTTTGTCGGGCGGTCCCCCCCAGAATTGGGGGCTTCGAAAGCACTGGCGACGAGCATGCATGAGGAGTCGCCGCGGGCGCGCCGAGCCGGGATCGCACGCGACGACCCGTTTGGACGGAGATGAAGAGCGCGACGGCGCCCGGCTTCAACGCGCGCTCGTAGCGGCTACCCGAACAGCGACCGCGCGAATACCAGGTCCTCGGCGGCCTGCCGCTCGACCGATACCGCGCCGCTGTACTCGGCAGTGAGGCATATCGTGCCGGCGTAGGCCCGCCGCCGCAGCTCGGCGGCCACTCGCGGCCACGGGCTGAGCCCGAGCCGGCCGGCCGTCCAGTAGGGCGACCACTCGGCGCTCGCGGCGCCGGCCTCGGCGGTTTGCAGCCAGACCGCGTTCTTGAGGTTCACCACGCACAGGTGCGGCCAGATGATGTCTATCGCCAGTTCCGGCTCGGTCCCCGCTACCGCCTCGTGCCCGGCGTCCCAGATCGCCGCCACGAGCCGCGGATCGTAGCGGCCGACCAGGCTGCGCAGACCGATCGCGTTCGCCACCTGCCGGCCGGCGTGGTTCTGCACGCCCAGGGTCACGCCCGCGCGGTCCAGCACCGGCAGCAGCGCGTCGAACTCCCGCCAATACCGCTCCTCGGCCACCGCGTAGCTCTCGTCCGTCCGGATCGGCGCCATGATGCGGAGCACCGGGACCCCCACGTCGGCGCACGCCATGATCGTCGCCTCGTCGGCAGTCGCCGCAACGCTGCGGATCGTCACGCCCGCGTCCGCCAGGTGCCGGGCCGCCGCCGGCAGGTCGCGGTGCGCGCGCTCGGGCTCCACCTGAAACCCTGGACGCACCGGCAACTCGACCCCCTCGAATCCCATGCTCCCGACCAGATCGCCGAGGCGGGCAAGCGGCACCGATTTCCAGTGCTTGGTGAATACCGAGAACGCGACGTCAGCCATCGTTGTCACATTACACCCGGGCCAACGAGGGAGGCTTCAGCCGCTCCCGGGTCAATCGGCGGCTGCCTCACGCCGACGACGATCAGAGCGTCACTCCCTCTTCCTGGACAAACGACACGAGCCAACGCAACTGTCCGGTAGGACGCTCGACTCCCGGTCCGAATCCACGACCGTTGAAACGTAGATGCCGCACGTCTCCAGTACGTCGTAGACCGCTGCCGAGACCGTGGCCTTGGC
>DAOUHO010000089.1:0-10994 GCA_034428595.1 Chloroflexota bacterium
CGTTGCAGTGGATCGACGCCGAGGGCCCCCCCGCCACGACGACCCGGTCATGGCAAGCCAACCCGTTCAAGCTGGAGTTGGAGCACTTCGCGGCGTGCATCGCACGGGGCGAGCCGCCGCTCACGCCGGGCCGCGAGGCAGTCGAGCACGTGGCGCTCGTGCGCGATATCGTGCTGGCGCACCTGGAGACCGTTGCCTAACCTCTCTGTCATGCTGGCGTCCGACTCCCTCTCCCTCGGGAGAGGACCGGGGTGAGGGGATGGGCCAGGTCCGTCATTCCGGCGAAGGGGGCCTTTGCAAAATCCCACCAGCAGGGACCGAGAGGCGGGTCCGGTCCCCTCTCCCTTGAAGGGAGAGGGTTAGGGTGAGGGTGATCCGAGGCCTGAGAGTGGAAAGTCAACCAGTTATTCAAAGGTCTCCGAAGGCGGGAATCCACCCTTCATTGAACCTGAGGACGGATGGGATTCGCACGGTCAGCCTTCGTCTGCTCGGATGTTGCAAGAATCTCTCCTTGGAAGGAGCCGCTTAGCCATGCCGCTGCAAGTGTTCGACTATCGCCGCGATATCAAGAACGTCGTCATCACGCCCGAGATTCGCGCGCGCTTCCTGCGCTTCGAAGTGGGCGAGCTGGCCACGCGCCACAGTCATGACCTGGGCGCGGAGGTCTTCCTGATCATGCAGGGCCGCGCCGAGTTCGAGATCGAGGGCGAGACCGCGGTGCTGGGACCGGGTGAGCTGTGCTTCGCCGGCCGGGACGAGCTGCACCAGGTGCGGGTCGTCGGCGACGAGCCGGTCATCATGTACCTCTCGGTGACGCCGCACGTCGAACCGACGCACACGATGTACGCCGAGGACGGATCGCGCCTGCCGCCCAAATACGGTCATTCGACAAGCGAAGAGCGCGCCGAGCACGACCCGTCCGAAGGTGTCTCCACCGCCGACCTTGCCCTCGCGCACTTCCGGGCCTCGCGGGAGCTCGCCCGGCTCGCACGCCAGACCGCCGCCCGTCACGCCGCGCACACCGCCGAGATCGAGCAGCTCGCGGCAGCGGGAGACGACGCCCAGGCCAAGCAGATCGTCGACGCCATGTGGTCCGACACCTACGCCACCCTCAGCGCCGTGGCCCAAGTCGAAGCCGCCTGGAACGAGCTCGCCGCGCGGGTGGACTCGGCTAGCTCGGCCTAGTCCGTCGGCTCACTGCGGCTCGCGGACGGAGACCTCCTCGGAGCTCACGCGCACCAGCTGCTTACCAGTGTTTTCTCCGGTGAACAGCCCCACGAACGCCGCGGGCGCGTTCTCGATGCCGGCCACGATGTTCTCGCGGTAAGTGAGCTGGCCGGTCGTGACCCACTCGGTGAGCGCGGCCATGGCCTCGGCGTCGCGGTCGGCGAAGTCGTTGACCAGGAATCCCTCCATGCGCGCCCGGCGGCTGTGCAAGGTCCGCGAGTGCGGCGGTACGGGCGCAAGCTCCTGGGAGTGATACTGCGAGATCGCGCCGCAGAGGGCGATGCGGGCGTGGAGGTTGATGCGTCGCAGCAGGGCCTCCAGCACCTCGCCGCCCACGTTCTCGAAGATCACGTCGATGCCCTCGGGGCAGGCGCTGTCCAGCGCGTCGTCCAGCGGCTGGGTGCGGTAGTTGATCGCCCCGTCGAACCCCAGCTCGTTGACCAGGTACATGCACTTGGCGTCGCTGCCGCAGGTGCCCACCACGCGGCAGCCCTGGAGCTTGGCGATCTGGCCGGCGGCGCTGCCCACGGCCCCCGCCGCGCCCGTGACCACCACGGTCTCGCCCGCGCGCGGCTGCGCCACCTCGAGCATGCCGTAGTAGGCCGTCAGGCCGGGCATGCCCAGGATGCCGAGCGCCGTTGACAGCGGGGCGGCCTGGCGGTCGATGATCTCCAGGTCCTCCAGCGTCGTGACGGCATATTTCTGCCAGCCGAGCTCGCCGCGCACGATCTCGCCCTCGCGCAGGCGCGGGTCGCTGGAGAAGACCACCTCGCCCACGCCCTCGCCGATCATCACCTGGCCGAGCGCAATGGGCTCCCCGCGCAACGGTTTCTCCCAGAGGCGCCCGCGCATGTAGGGATCGACGGAGACGTAGATCGTGCGCACAAACACCTCGCCGGCCGAAGGCCGCGGAATCGGCGACTCGACGATCTCGAAATCGTCGACCTCTGGTACACCCGCCGGCCGGCGGGCCAGCACCACTTGGGTGTTGGTCGGGGCGGCAGTCACGGAATCACCCTCATCCCCGTCTCAAGTACAGGGCAGGCTCTACGTCAAGCATCGAGCGCGACTCCAGGTTTGACCGGACTGGATTCCGGCCCCGTATCGAGTACGGGGCAGGCTCTTCGCCGGAATGACGACGAGGTTACGCACGGGTCTCCTCAAGCGACTCGGCTGGCTACGCGACGCTCGCCAGGCGCCGCTGCAGATCCACGCCGGCCTCGATCTGGCCCATGAACTCGCGCGTGGATGTGAGCACGGTGCGCCAGTCGGGCTTGGCCGGCACGCAGTCGATCGAGAGATAGCCTTCGTAGCCGATGGCATCCAGCACGCGCACGATGTCGCTGAAATCGAGATGTCCGGTCCCAGGCACCTGGCGGTTGCTGTCGGCCAGGTGGATGTGCCGCAGGTGCTTGCCGGCGGTCCGCAACGCCTCCGTGACCGGGCCGTCCTCGATGTTGAGGTGGAAGAAGTCGGCCACGATGCCCAGGTGGTCCGATCCGACCGCCTCGACGACCGCGACCGCCTCGACGACCGAGTTCATGAAACCGGCGTATCCCTCGAACCGGTTGACGGGCTCGATGGCCACCGGCACGCCGACGGATTCGGCGTGGTCCGCGATCTCACGCGCCGACTGCTCGAACTGACGCCGCAGCTCGCCTAGCGGCTTGGTGGTTGTCGGGTACTCGGGCACGAACGACACGGCGCAGATCTCGTACACCGGCGGCTCGTCCAGCGTGGCGCCCAGGTCAAGGCAGCGCTTGGCGTAGTCGACGGCGTAGCGCCGCTTCGACTCGTCCGACGACGCCAGGTCGCGCTCCTCGCCGGCGTGCCAGCCGCCCCAGGCCCCAAGCAGCGACGGAATCCGCAGCCCCAGGTTCCGCGCCTTGTCGACCACGGCGTAGAACAGCGCGTCGTCGATGCGATCGGGCTCGGCGTCCAGGTCGACGCCGTCGTAACCCGCGTCGGCCACGGCGCCCAGCACCGTGTCGGGGTCTTCCCACACCTGCCCGCCGGGGCTGCTCGCCAGCGTCGCAAGCACCACCGAATACTTCAGCGCCATTGCTCAGTGCCCCATCTTGGAAAGCGCCTCATCCACCGAGGCGTTCGGACCGGTCAGCACATCCATGGCCGCCCGCTCCGTGGCGCGCACGTGCTCGACCTGGGCCGGCAGATCCGAGGCGGCCGCCAGCGGCACGTTGAGCAGCCCGTTCACATCGCCGTGGATCAGGTCGCCGGGCTCGACCACCATGCCGTCGATCTCGATCGGGATGTCCATGGTGATGCGCCGCGGGTTGCCGTGAGAGACCGATGTCCCGGCGGCGAAACAGGAGAAACGCATCTCGCGCAGTTGGTCCACGTCGCGGATGGCGCCGTCGGTGACGAAGGCCACGGCGCCCAGAGCGCCGTAGAGCGTGGCGGCATAGTCGCCGAACATTGCGGCGCGCGCCTTGTGCGGCCCTACGTCCTGCACCACGACGATCGCGGGCTTGGGTGCGGCGGCCAGCAGCTCCGCAAACTCGCGCATGCCTCGGCCCACCTCGATCGGACCGGGTCCCGTGGTGTCGATCTGCGCCGTGACGGCGTATCCCAGCGTGACGCCAAGCTCCGGGAACATGCAGCGCACGTTCGACCCGGCGAAGCCGACCCGGTGGTCGCGCACGCCAAGCTCTTCGATTGCGTTCGACACCGTGGGGCTGTCGGCGGCCTGGAGCGCGGCAAAGGTGGATTCGTCGAGTGGCCCGGATACCGACATAGCGGCCCCCATAATCGGCTGGCGCTGCGGGCCGATGCTATGCGCGTCGAAGTATCAGCGTCAACGTGTCGGCATCACAGGCCATTCTCCGCGCCCCATCTCTGTCATTCCGAGGCTCGGCGAGGAATCTTAAGGAGCGGGGAATAGGCGCAATGCCCTTGGATTCCTCACTGTGTTCGAATGACAAATCCAGTGGCTCACCGCGGTCACTCCAAGTCTCGGCGAGGAATCTCGAACTTCCCAGCACCGGCCGCGGTGTTGCCCCGGACCGAAGCGAACCTGAACGCGAGCGACAAAGTGTCAGCACGACAGCGGTCCGGTCCCGAACCCCGGGGGACTCACGACCGTGCCGCGGACCCTTCTCCGCGTCCCATTTCTGTCATTCCGAGGCTCGGCGAGGAATCTAAGGAGCGGGGAGCAGGCGCAACGTCCTTAGATTCCTCACTATGTTCGGAATGACAAATCCAGCGGCTCACCGCGGTCACTCCGAGGCTCAGCGACGGATTTCGAATTCCTCAGCACCGGCCGCGCTGTTGCCTTGGCCCCCTCCAACCTGCGCCCCATCAATGTCATTCCGAGGCTCGGCGAGGAATCTCGAACTCCCCAGCACCGGCCGCGCCGTCGCCCCGGACCGCGCTAATACGGCGCGATGTTGAGGACGGCTTGTTCCTCCGGCGTCAGCGCCTCGATCTGCTCCTGGCTCATGCCCCGGAAATGCGTATTCGGCGGGACTCCGGCTTCAAGCCCCCAGAGCTTGCGTTCGGCCAGCGACATCTGGGCGCGCATCTCCGGCGGCATGTAGCGATAGGCATCGTTGAAGCCCTTCACCCACCAGCGTTGGAAGAAGAGGATCAGCGAGTAGCGCGGGTTGTCGCCGCGGTTGGTGCCGCCGGTGTGCCACAGGCTGGCGTCCCACATCAGCACCGATCCCGCCGGCGCCTCGGCGATTTTCCATCCGGGCGGAAGCGACACCGAGTCCTCGGGCGGAATCTCGGTGGTGAGGTGCGAACCCGGCCAGACCACCGGCCCCCCGGTCGTCGTCGAGAACTCCGTGAGGGCCCAAGCCGCCTGAATGCCCAGCGCGTAGTGCCGCCCGCCGACGAAGGGTTTGACCGTGAAGTCGCTCCAGTCGGCGTGCAGATTGCCGCCGAAACGCTGGTGATCTTTCTGCCCGGTCGGCATGGGCACGCGGATGGTGACGTCGTGGGCGAACATGTCCTCGCCCAGCACCCGCTGCGCCACTTCCAGCGGCGCCGGGTAGCGCAGCGGCAGGCCGTGGAAATGCCGGTGCTTGGCCTGCGCGTTGAACACCATCCGCAGGTTGTCGCTCTGCAGGCCGTACTTCCGCCCGATCGTTTCCTCGCCGGCCAGCGTCTCCTCGATGGCCGCGACCGAAGCGTCGATCTCGTCCTGCGGCAGCACGCTTTCCAGGATCGTGTAGCCGTCGCGCTCGATCTCCGCCGCGTGCCGCTCGACGTCCCAGGTCATGTCACCAGATGCGCGCCGCGCGCTTGTTTCCTCGATCGGTCATGTCGCCCGGCACGCCGTAGCGGCGGCGGTAGCGCGTGCGCTCGATGGCCTCGGGGGTCGCCTTGTTCTCGGGAATGTCGCCCGGCCAGCCCTGGCCGCCCAGGTAGCGAAACTCGTCCGACCGACCGCAGAGCCAGAAATACATCTCGGCGGCGTCCACGCAGTCCCGCATCAGCTCCGAGTGACGCAGGCTGTCCACCACGAAGTCGGCGAACTCGATGTCGAAGTCCGGTTCCTGGATCCAATCCCGTTTGGGGTCTTCGGTTCGCCAGTAGTTGTACTTGAGCAGGTTGCGAATCCCATGCGGCGCCGTGCGCGCGCCGCGCCGGTGCCAGATGTTGTAGGACGTCAGGAAAATCGAGCCCGCCGGCGTGGCGGTCAGCACGCTCCCCTTGATCGCGTCGTAGTGGGCCATGTGCTTTTCGCGCTGGTAGAGAAAGTGCGAGCCGGGCAACAGCTCGGTGGGCCCCATCTCCGGCGGCACGTCTTGCGGGTAGTAGAACACCTGGAGGTAGTTCACCTCCGGGCCATAGCGCGAGCCGCCGTCTCGGTGCCAGTCTTGCGGATGCCGCGGGCCGGTGCCCCGGTGATTCGACATGAGGACTGGGAGCGTGAAGTTGTCGCCCAGGAGCGAGCGCACCGCCCCGGCCGCCGCCGGGTTGACGATCACTTTCTCGACGAACCAATCCTCTTGCAGGATTTCGGATGGTTCCGAGATTGGATGGGCGTCCAGGAAATCCATCGCCCGTTTGTTGATCTCGTCGGGCACCACGCCTTCCAGAATCCAGTAGCCGTTGCGGCAGAACCAGATCACGTCGTCGTCGGTCATGGTGGGCGCGCAGGAGTAGGTGCGCTTGGTCAGCGTCATGCGGTGGCCCTCCGTTCCAGGATGAACTCGCAGGAGAGCCCGTAGGTGCGGCCCTCGTCCATCAGCAGCGATAGCTCGGGAAACTTAATTACGCGCCAGCCGTCGTTGATGGCTTCGAGGACAGTCTTGTAGGGCCAATCCTCGGGAGGCGGAAGGGGATAGACCACCTCGCCGTTGCGGATCATGCGCATGCCGACCACGTCGGACTCCTCCGACGTCTTGGCCGCCTGGAGGTAGAGCAGGTCCCAGCGCCGCGGCTTCTCCGCGCCGACGGCGTCCTCGAGCTCACGCAGGTGCTCCTCGGTCAGCCGCCCCTCGCGCAGCTCGTCGATGCACTGCTGAACCATCTGCCGCAGGTCTTTCATCAGCAGACCTCCGCCGTTCGCGCCGTGGCGCTCGCGCACCCCATCCTAGCTCGCGATTGCGGCCGCCTTCTGGGGATCCTAAGCCAACTTCTCGTCATTCCCGCGGTAGGAGACCAATGGGTAATTCTTCAGTCATTCCGGCGGAAGCCGGAATCCAGGTCGGTCGAACCCGGAAGTTGGCGACGGTTTTCCCTCACCTCATCGGTGCCGTCACGGTCACCTCGCCCGTCGATCGGTGATGTCGCCGGGCACGCCGTAGCGCCGGCGATATCTGGCGCGTTCGTCGGAACCGGGCACAGGCTTGGTCAGCAGGATGTCCGCGGGCCACGACTGACCGCCCAGATAGTGAAATTCGTCGATCTTCCCGCTGAGCCAGAAGTACATCTCGGCTGCGTCGACGCAGTCGTGGACCCCCTCCGAGAACCGCATCCCATCGACAACGAAATCCGCCGACGCGACGTCGAACTCCGGGCTCACGATCCAGTCTCGCCGCGGGTCGACGGTGCGCCAGTAGTTGTATTTCAGCAAGTGGCGCACGCCGGCCGCCGCTGGCGCCGTGCGGGCCGCGCGGCGGTGCCAGATGTTGTAGGCGGTGATGAAAATTGAGCCGGCCGGCCCAGTGGTGAGCACGCCGCCCTTGATCGCACCGTAGTGCGCCATGTGCTTTTCCCGTTGGTATAGGAAGTGTGAGCCCGGCAACAGCTCCGTGGGACCCATCTCCGGCGGTACGTCTTGGGGGTAGTAGAAGACCTGCAGGTAGTTGAGCTCGGGGCCGTGGCGTGAGCCGCTGTCCCGGTGCCAATTCTGCGGCTTGGCCGGCCCCCGGCCGCGGTGGTTGGCCATCAGCGACGGCAAGGCGAAGTCGTCTCCCAGCAGCGAGCGTATCGCCCCGGCGGCCGCGGGATTGAGAATCACGCCGTCGACGAACCAGTCCTCCGCCATGATCTCGGTGGGTTCCCCGTGCGTGTTCGACGCCAGATAGTTCAGTGCACGCCGGTTAATTTCGTCCGGCACGGCCGCTTCGAGAATCCAGTAGCCGTTGCGGCAGAACCGCACCACGTCCTCATCGGTCATCGTGGGTTCGCAGGAGTGTGTGCGAATCATCTTCGGCGCCTCTGTCCGCTGGAGCTTGCCGCCGGGTCGGCCATCATAGGACCGGTGTCAAAGCGAGCGCCGGATCTATGTTGCGACCCCGCACCACTCGATGATCGCCAGCGCGTAGATCTTGGCGGCGTCGATCAGCTCGTCGATTTCCACGTGCTCGTCGGGACCGTGCGCCACCAGCAGGCTCCCCGGGCCGATGGTGATGGCCGGGATTCCCGCGCGGTTCAAGAACGCTCCGTCATCCACGGCGGCAAAGCCGTAATAGGGCGCCTCGGTGCCGAACACGCCCGTGTAGGCCGCTTCGAGGGCCTTGCAGATCGGCGCGTCCGGCGACACGTCAAACGGCGGCCACCAGAGCAGCCACTCGACCTTGGGCGGGTTGTCCCGCAGCCATGAGTCCGTGGCCGCCACGCGCGATATGTGGGTCTCGATCTCGGCCTTGACGTCCTCCACCGGCTCCTGCGGCGGGTGCCAGATCGCGTATTCCACCCGGCTCTCTTCCGAGATCACGAACGGCCCGTTCGGACCGCCCTGCACGAAGCCCGGATAGATCGTGAAGTGCCCGGGTCGCTTGAACATCGGATGCGACTTGGTTTGCCCCCACTCCTCTTCCAGCTGGCGCAATCCGTCCATGATCAGCTGGGCCTTGTCGATGGAGGAGACGCCGATGGCCGCGCCGCCGCCGCCCGCCCGGATCAGCTCGTCACGCATGGAGGCATGCACCGCCTTGCCCTTGATGGTGAGCGCCATGTAGAGCAAGCCGGGCGAGGCCGGAATGATGCCCAAACGGTGGGGAGGGCCCGACGCCTCGGCCACGATCGCCGCATCCGCCGTGTAGCCGCGCTCGATGGCCGCGCCGGTGCCGGCCTCGGTGTTCATCATCTCCTCGCCGACGACGTATTCAATGATGACGTCGCCCTTGGGGTGCAGGCCGGCCTGCAAGACCGCGCGCAGCGCGATCAGCGCGGCGGCGTTGCCACCCTTCATGTCGCACGAGCCGCGGCCCCAGATCTTGCCGTCGATGACCTCGCCGCTCCAGGGACCGGCCTTCGACCAGTTGGCGTCCGGTCCGGGCGGCACCACGTCCACGTGGCCGTTGAAAAGCAGCGACCGCCCGCCGCCCGCGCCGCTCAGCTTGCCGGCGAGGTTGGCGCGACCCTCCTCCGCCTCCCACAGGTCGGCCTGCAAGCCCACGTCCTCCATGAGCGGCTGGCAAAACTCGTTCACACGGGTCTCGCCGCCACGCGCCGCCTCCTGGTCGATGCCCGGATAGGTCGGATTCACCGACGGAATGCGGACGGTGTCGATGGTCATCTGGACCAGGTCATCGGCCAGCGCATCCACCTCGGCCAACACACGCTCGCGGATCTGGGGCTCGCTCATCGCAGCGACTCCTCGGCTCAGCGGTTCGTTGGCTGCATGGTAAGCGGCCAGCACACCCGACGAAGGCGGCTTGCATCCCGGCTTGATTGGGCGCGCGTGGGGGTACCATCGGCGCCCGGCGAGCTCCGCCATCCCAGCAAAGCGAGGGCCAAATGGCCACCAAGACCATGCCCAACGACCACGAAGCGCGGTGCCGCGGGCGCTACGAGCTGCCCGGCCTGACGATCCAGGTCGAGAACACCATCACGCTCATTCCCGAGCAAGACCGCTTCTGTCCCGCCGGATTCCTGTTCAATCTGCGCGATGGCCGCTTGATCGCGGGCAATGTCCCCTCGGAGGACGGCGCGATGACCTGGCGCGCGTCGCGCGACGCGGGCCAGACCTGGGAACCCGCGCCGGCCTGGCCCAGTTGGCACGTCTACCAGTTCCCTGATGGCGAGTTGATCGGGCTGGAGGGTTCCGAGGAACCCTGGCTCGGCAAGACGGATAGATCGGGCGTGTACCGGGGCCGCGCCTACAGTTCGACCGACGCGGGAGAAACGTTCAGCGCAGAGACGGTGGAAATTTCCGGCGTTCCGCAGCTCTCAGAAGGCGAGAGCGAGCGCTGGGGCTTCCACGTGGACTCATACGTCGACCACAACATCGTGGCGCTCAGCGACGGCAGCCTGCTGGCAGGCGCGCACGGACGGTTTGCAGGCCATCACAAATACAGCACCTACGTCGTGCGCTCGGCGGACCGGGGCCGGAGCTGGCACTACCGCGCGACGGTGGCGTCGGACCTGACGCCGGACGACCACGTGCGGATCGAAGGCTTCGACGAGCCGGCGCTGCTGGCGCTGCCGAGCGGCGAGCTGCTGTGCTTCATGCGCAGCGGAGGCCGCTATGACGGAACCTATTCGCCGCTGTATCTGAGCCGGTCGGCGGATGACGGGCGCACCTGGAGCGTGGCCGACCCCATCGCCGACCGCGGCGTCTGGCCCAACGCCTGCCGCTTGGACAACGGCGTGCTGGCGGTGATTTACGGCCGTCCCGGTGACTGGCTGGCCTTCAGCCTCGACGACGGTCACTCGTGGATCGGGCACTTCTGCCTGCATCTCGGGACCCAGCCCTGGGACTGCGGCAGCTACGACTGGATCGAAGCGGTCGGTCCCGACACGCTGCTGGCGGCTTACGGTCGCACCGACCCGAACAACCCGCGCATGAGCGAGGTGTCCGGGACGTTCATCACCGTCTCCCGCACGTAGCCAAGTCTTCGGCTTGACCGGCATCATGCCGCGGGCGCGCATGCCTTACGCTGGCGGCCGTCGGGCCGTTGTCCGTCACTGCAAGGACTCGTGAGCATGGCTGAACTCCGACCGAACCGCGTCAAGCGCAAGCTCGCCGAGGGTGGGATCGCCACCGTCCCGGCTGGCGTGAATACGCCCGACATGATCGATTTGATGGGGCCGTGGGGGTTCGACGGGTTCTGGATCGAGGCCGAGCACGGGCCGGTTGATTTCGGCGACATCGCCGACCTCACGCGCGCGTGCGATCTCTGGGGCGTGACATCCATCGTGCGCGTCAACCGCGTGGAGCCCGGCATCATCTACCGAACGCTCGACCAGGGGGCGCAGGGCATCGTGGGGCCGCACGTCAACACCGCCGACGAGGCGCGGCAGATCGTCGACGCCGCCAAGTTCGCGCCCATCGGGCATCGCGGCATGTTCGGCTCGCGCCAGGGATACGGCGTGGACGACTATCTGAACCAGGCAAACGACGAGAC
>DAOUHO010000090.1:0-55998 GCA_034428595.1 Chloroflexota bacterium
GTCGCGCCGGGATTCGTGGATGTGCACGCGCACCTGCGGACGCCGGGGTTCGAGTACAAGGAGGACATCGCCAGCGGCACGGCCGCGGCGGCCGCCGGCGGTTTCACCACGGTCTGCGCCATGCCCAATACCGATCCCGTGCTCGACTCGCGGAGCGTGATCGAAGGCTTGCAGGAGCAGATCGAGCGACACGCCGTCGTGCGAGTGTTGCCGCTGGCGGCAATCACCTGCGGCCAAAACGGCCGCCAACTGGTCGAGATGATGGACCTGGCCGAGGCCGGCGTGGTCGGGTTCACCGACGACGGCCGGCCGCTGGCCGACACCGCGCTGATGCGGCATGCCTTGGAATACGCGCGGCCGCTGGGTCTCCCCGTCGCCAACCACTGCGAGGACCCGGCCCTGACATCCGGCACCACCATGCACGAGGGCGTGGTGAGCGCGCGGCTCGGCCTGCCGGGTACACCGCGGCAGGCCGAGGAAATCATGCTCGGACGCGATCTGTTGCTCGCCGAGTTGACCGGCGGGCGCTACCACTGCCTGCACGTGACTTCGGGCGGTTCCGTCGACCTGATTCGGCAGGCCAAGTCGCGCGGGGCCAACGTGACCGCGGAAGTGACGCCGCATCACCTGACGTTGACCTGCGACCTGGTGGCCGGCCGGGACGATCCGGTGAGCGCGATCCTGCCGCCGTATGACGGCAACACCAAGGTCGCGCCGCCGCTCCGCGAGCAGGCCGACACCGAGCGCCTGCTCGAAGCGCTGCGCGACGGCACCATCGACTGCATCGCCACGGACCATGCCCCGCACGCGGTGCATGAGAAGGACATTGAATATGCCGACGCGACCGTCGGCTTCAGCGCCTTCGAGACGGCGCTGCAGAGCGTGCTGAGCCTCGTGCACGCCGAACAGCTGGACCTGGCCTTCGCCATTCGCATGCTCACCAGCGCGCCCGCCCAGGTCTATGGATTGCCTGGTGGCACGCTCACGCCCGGCGCCCCTGCCGACGTGGTGATTTTCGACCCCGACGAGGAGACGGTCATCGATCCGAGCGCCTTCCGCTCGAAGGGGCGCAATACGCCGCTCGCGGGCTTGCCCATGCAGGGCGTGGTGCAGCAGACGATCGTGGGCGGATCGGTGGTCTACGATCGCGCGGCCTCCGCTCCGGAGCTCATACATGCAGGGTGAGCCCGCCGCCCTTGCGCTCGCCACGGGCGACGTGTTCTTCGGCTATGGCTTCGGCAGCCGCGAGCCGGCCGAGGGCGAAGTGGTGTTCAACACCAGCATGACGGGCTATCAAGAAATCACGACCGACGCGTCGTACCGCGGGCAGATCGTGACTCTGACCTACCCGCTGATCAACAACTACGGCGTGAACGCCGACGACGTCGAGTCGCGCCGCCCATGGATCGCCGGGCTCGTGGTGCGCGAGCTGGCGCCGACATCCAGCAACTGGCGCGCGGCGGGCGGATTGGGCGCGTTTCTGGACCGGCACGGCATCGCCGGGATCATGGGCATCGACACGCGGGCGCTGGTGCGAGTGATCCGCCGCACGGGTCCGGCGCCAAGCCGGCTCGTTCGAGCTCCCCGCGACGTGGCCCACGGCGCCACGACCTTCCACTGGCTGCGGGGAGCGCATCCGGGCGCGTCGGCCTGGGGTGCCAGCGAGGTCGAGCGGGCGCGGCGCCTGCCGCCCTACGACGACCAACCGTTTGTCGCCGAGGTGACCGTCCCCGAGCCATTCACGGCCACCAGCGCGCCGTGGGCGCCCTGGCCGGAGCCCCGACGGCGCGACCGGGAACCGCGCATTGCCCTCCTGGACATTGGCGTCAAGACCAACATCGTGCGCTCGCTCGCCCGCCGGGGCGCGCGGGTGCACGTGCTGCCCTACGGCTCGACCCCGAGCGACATCGACGCCCTGCAACCGGACGGCGTCGTCGTGGGCAACGGACCGGGCGATCCCGTGCAGGCCGACCGGGCCGTCGAAACCGTCCGCGCCATGATCGGCCGCTATCCCCTGATGGGCATTTGCCTGGGGCATCAGGTGCTGGGATTGGCGATCGGGGCCACCACCAGCCGTCTGCCCTTCGGCCATCGCGGCGCCAACCACCCGGTGCAGGACCTCACGGATGGGCGGGTGCACATCACCTCGCAAAACCACGGATTTCAGGTCGATGCGGACTCGATTCCGGCCGACAGCGGCTTCACCGTGAGCCACGTCAATTTGAATGACGGCTCGGTCGAGGGCCTGAGCCACGAGCGCTTGCCGGTTTTCTCCATTCAATACCACCCCGAGGCCAGCCCGGGTCCCCAGGACAACCAGTACCTCTTCGACCGGTTTCTCGACGCCATCGAGGGCGTGGGCGGGCAAGCGGCTTGACGGCGCTGGCGGCCCGAGGACGCATGCGTGGCTGAGCTCGACAGCGTGCTGGTGATCGGCTCGGGGCCGATCGTGATTGGTCAGGCGGCGGAGTTCGACTACGCCGGAACGCAGGCCTGCAAGGCCCTGCGCGAGGAGGGCGTGCGCTCGATCCTGGTCAACTCCAACCCCGCCACGATCATGACCGACGAGGGCATCGCCGATCGGGTGTACATCGAGCCCATCACGCGCGACGTGCTCGCGCGCGTCATCGAGCAGGAACGGCCGCAGGGGTTGCTGGCGTCCATGGGCGGACAAACCGGCCTCAACATGGCCGTGGAGCTCGGCGAGGCGGGCATTTTGGACGCCTGGGGCGTGCGGGTGCTGGGCACGCCGCTCGACGGCATCCAGGACGCGGAGGACCGGGAGCGATTTCGAACGCTGATGGAGCGCATCGGCGAGCCCGTGCCCGAGAGTCGCACCGTGACCTCGCTGCCCGACGCCTGGGACTTCGCGCGTTCGTGCGGCTTCCCGCTGGTCGTGCGCCCGGCGTACACCCTGGGCGGCACGGGCGGGGGATTCGCCCGGCATGAGGACGAGTTCGAGGCCGTGGTCAACGGCGGGCTCCAGGCGAGCCCGATCGGCCAGGTCCTCGTGGAGCGCTCGCTGGCTGGGTGGAAAGAGATTGAGTACGAGGTGATGCGCGACGGCGCCGACAACTGCATCACCGTCTGCAACATGGAGAACTTTGACCCGATGGGCGTGCACACGGGCGACTCCATCGTGTTCGCGCCCAGCCAAACCCTCAGCGACAAGGAGTACCAGATGCTCCGGTCCGCGTCGCTGCGCATCATTCGCGCGCTGCGCGTGGAGGGTGGGTGCAACGTCCAGTTCGCCCTCGACCCCGCATCGTTCGCGTATGCCGTGATCGAGGTGAACCCGCGCGTGAGCCGGTCATCCGCGCTCGCGTCCAAGGCCACGGGCTATCCGATTGCGCGCATTGCCGCCAAGATCGCCCTGGGCCGGCGGCTCGACGAGCTGCCCAACCCCATCACGCAGCGGACCTGCGCCGCGTTCGAGCCCGCGCTCGACTATGTCGTGACCAAGATCCCGCGCTGGCCCTTCGACAAGTTTGCGCACGCCGACCGGCGCCTGGGCACCCAGATGAAGGCCACGGGCGAGGTGATGGCGATCGAGCGGACCATCGAGGCCTGCCTCAACAAGGCGGTTCGCGGGTTGGAGATCGGCGGCCGCACGCTGCTCTGGGAGGACCCGGCGTGGGCCGACGACGAACAGGCCATCTGGTGGCGCATCGACCATGCGCACGACGAGCGGCTGTGGGCCATCATGGCGGCCCTGCGACGCGGGGCCGAACCGGCGGAGATCGCCCGGCGGTCGCACATCGACATTTTTTTCGTCGACAAGCTCGCCGGCCTCCACGCCATGGAGCGCCGCCTGCTCAACGAGCCCCTGACTGCCGATCTGCTGTGGGATGCCAAGCGGATGGGCTTCTCCGACGAGATGATCGCCGCGCTGGCTGACGACCTGCCGCAGCGCGTGCGCGAACGGCGCGAGTCCTACGGGATCACTCCGGTCTACAAGATGGTCGACACCTGCGCGGCGGAGTTCGACGCCGTCACGCCCTACTACTGGAGCACCTACGAGCACGAAAACGAGGCCCAGCCCGAGGCCGACTCGCCGGCGGTGGTGATCGGCAGCGGACCGATTCGCATCGGGCAGGGCATCGAGTTCGACTACTGCTCCGTTCACGCGGCGTGGGCCTTGCAGGCGGCGGGACGCGCCAGCGTGATGATCAACTCGAACCCCGAGACCGTGAGCACCGACTTCGACTCGTCGACGCGGCTGTATTTCGAGGCGCTTGACGTCGAAAGCGTGGCCGACGTGCTCGCCAACGAGGGCCGGCGCGCCGGAATGCCGCCCGCCATCGCGCAGTTTGGCGGCCAGACGGCCATCAACCTGGCCGAGCCGCTCTACGCGCTGGGCCATGAGATCGCGGGCGGGGGGCCGGGAAGCATCGATGAGGCGGAGGATCGGGCCAAATTTGACCGGTTCCTCGAACGGCTTGGCCTGTTGCGTCCGCCGGGGGCCACGGTGACCCGCATGCGAGACGCGGTGACCGTGGCGGAGCAGCTGGGGTTTCCCGTGCTCGTGCGCCCGTCGTACGTCCTGGGCGGGCGCGCCATGGAGATCGTCGACGACCGGCAGGAGCTCGAACGCTATATCCGTGAGGTCACGCAGCCTTCGCCCGAACGGCCGGTGCTGGTCGACAAATATCTCGAAGGTCGGGAGCTCGAAGTCGACGCGATCTGCGACGGCACGCATACGCTGATTCCCGGCATCATGGAGCACATTGAGCGGGCCGGCGTTCACTCCGGCGACAGCTTTGCGGTGTACCCGCCGGTCACGGCGTCGGAGGCGACGCAGGCGGCCATTCTGGATGCCACGCAGCGCATCTGCGCCGGGCTCGGCGCGCGTGGGCTCGTCAACGTGCAGTACGTGGAGTACGACAGCGATGTCTACGTGCTGGAGGTCAATCCACGTTCCAGCCGCACGGTGCCGTTCTTGAGCAAAGCCACCGGGATTCCCATGGTGCGTCTGGCCATGCAGACGCTATTCGGCGCGTCGCTGGCCGAGCTGGGTTGGGCGCCGGGCCTCGCGCCGGTTCCCCCCTTGGTCGCCGTCAAGGCTCCCGTGTTCTCGATGGCCAAGCTCTCGGGCGTGGACACATATCTGGGCCCGGAGATGAAGAGCACGGGCGAAGTTATGGGCGTCGATCGCGCGTTTCCACCCGCGCTGCTCAAGGCCATGATCGCGGCGGGCAACGCGCTGCCGCCCGAGGGCGACGTGCTGCTCTCGATCGCCGACCGCGACAAGCCCGCGGCGGTCGACATCGTCCGACGCCTGGACCAGCTGGGGTATGGGCTCGTCGCCACGGAAGGCACGGCGCGCTTCATTCGCGACCTCGGCTTCCGCGCTCGCACGGTGGCCAAAATGCGGGCCGGCACCCCGAATGTGGAGCAGTTCATTCGCTCGGGCAACAGCGTGCTGGTCGTCAACACGCTGACGGGCCGCCGCCAGGCGCTGCAGGACGGCCACTACATGCGTCGGGCCGCCGCGGAGACGCGCACCCCCTGTCTTACGACGCTCGAGACGGTCCGCTCGCTGCTGGACGCGCTGGACACCACGCGCGGGTCATATGACGTGCGCACGATCGACGAATACCGCGGCGGGGCTCCGGCCTCGGCGTGAAGGCGCTGCAGGAGACGGCGCGGGTCGTCCGCAACGAGCGGATCACCGAGCGCCTGTGGTGGTGCACCTACGAGTCGCCGGGCATCGCGGCGACCGCCCGCGCCGGGCAGTTTGCCCACGCCCTCTGCGGCGACCCCGACAGCTACGACCCCATGCTGCGGCGACCGTTGAGCTTCAGCCGCGTTGAGCCCGAGCAGGGCCGCATCGCCGTTCTGATCGACGTCGTCGGACGCGGCACCGACTGGCTCGTGCGGCAAGAGCCGGGATCGGACATCGATCTGCTGGGCCCGCTCGGGACGTGGTTCGAGTGGCAGCCAAACGCCGAGCGGGCGCTCTTCGTCGGCGGGGGGATTGGCCTGGCGCCGCTGCTGGTGATGGCCGACGACGCCGCGGCCAACGGCGTCGAGGCCACTATCTTGTGCGGCGCGCGGGACGCGGCGGGTGTCACTCCCACGGACTGGATTCCCGAGTCGGCCACCTATCTCACCGCGACCGATGACGGCTCGCAGGGTCATGCGGGCGTGATCACGGACCTGGTTCCCGACTGGTGGGACTGGTCCCGGCAAGTGTTCGTGTGCGGTCCCACGCCCATGCTCGAGGCCATGTCGCGGCTCAGCGCCAGATTCGGATTAGAGCGCGGTCAACGCCCAGTCTTCGCGTCGCTCGAGGCGCGCATGGGCTGCGCCGTGGGCGTGTGTTACTCCTGCGTGGTACGGACCACGCTTGGCGTCAAGCGCGTATGTAGGGACGGACCAGTCTTCCGTCAAGACACGCTCTCGTGGGAATGGACCCATGATTAGATCGCCCGGCAGCACACCGGTTGCCGCAATACAAGGTCTCAAAAAGATAGCGTGCAAGGCACTGGCGGCGGCCCGCCCGATATCGCCCCGGTTACATCCCGGATAGGTTCAACTCTGGCCCGACATTTGCCGCCGACGATTTGTGTGTGCCATGATGCCCCGATCCAATGTGGATTGCTCGGCAGGAGTGGAGAATCGGATGAAGGTCAAAGAGGTGGTTTCAACCGGCGACTGGAAGCAGCGGCCGCAGCGTTCTCGTCGCATCAGCCCTGAGATTCGCGAGATTGTCGACCGTCTGGATAAGACTTCGCGTGGCGAATGGGTAGTCATCAGTCTCTCGGAGCAAGAGAAGAAGCGACAGCCCACGATTCGCGGCCGCATCCAGTCGGCAGCCGCGCAGTCCGGCTTCAAGGTTCAGTTCGAAATGCGGGCGGGCGACCTGGGCGTGCAGAAGGCGTAGGCCAATCTCGGCGGCCATAGGTCGTCGGAATTAGACGCGGCGCCAGGTCCGATTGCGCGTGCGCACACCTTCGAGCAGGGCAGGGTCGAAGGGGCGGGCTTGTGTGAATCCTTCAGGCTGTGGATTCGCCGGTGTGAAGCCCAATGCACGACGCACCTTGGGACATGTGTAGTGGGCGTTGTATGTCTGCGTGACCAGGGCTGTGAAGTCCTCTGGTTGCGCCGCCTCAACCGTCCGCAAGACGCCGGGCCGGGCCGCAGGGTCGCGTGCAAGAAAACCGCGCGCACCGGCGGCGATGTCGATCGCCCGCAGCGCGTCGAGCACCGGGCGCCGGATGTCGGGTCGCTCGGCCAGGATGGCGTCCAGGCGCTTCGCGCCGCCGGCACCGCCGGCGCCGGGCCGGTCGCCATCGGGCGGGATGATCACGTCCAGCACTGCCGTTGCAAGGCGCAGTTGCTCGTCGGTCAAGAAGTGCAGCTCGGCGCTCATGCGGCGATCTCGCGGTGATGGGCGCCGATCCAGCTTGCCGTGCGCAGGGCCAGCGCCTGGATCGTGCTCGTGGGGTTGACCGGCGCCCCGGTCACGAAGAGGCTGGCGTCGACCACGAATAGATTCGGCACGTCGTGGGCGCGGCCCCAGCGGTCCACGACCGAGGTCTCCGGGTCGTTCCCCATCCGCGCCGTTCCCATCAGGTGCCAGCCCGACTCGCGTACGCAGGGCAGCTCCCGGACCTCATGCGCGCCGCAGGTTTCAAGCAGCTCACGGCCCCGCGCGACCACGAAGTCGATCGCACGCTGCGTGTTGTCGCTCAGCGTGTAGCTGATCTTCGGCGCCGGGATCCCGTGGCTGTCGGTGAGGGTGTCGTCCAGCGTGACCCGATTGTGAAGCTCCGGCAGGTCCTCGGTCATCGCGGTGATCGACAGCGTGCGGCCCAGCCGCTTTCGCATCACACGATGGTGATCGGCGCCCCAGGGCAGGCGGTGCCCGGTGAATCCCCCGAGCGCCGTGGTCAGCGGGCCGAAATCGTGGTGCAGCTGCATCTGGCATCCACGCACGAAGCCTCGTGACGGATCGGATTCGTAGAACTCCTGGCAGTGGAGCAACACGCCGAGCGGACCCTGATAGCCCACCAGATCTTCCTCGAACTCACCGCTGACGAAGCCGATGGGATGAAACATCAGGTTTCGGCCGACATACCCGCTCGAGTTGGCCAGCCCTTCCGGAAACAGCGCCGAGGCGGAGTTGAGCAGCAGACGCGGCGTGCCGACGCCGTTGCACGCCATCACCACCGCGCGCGCGGCTTGATGGCGTGCCACGCCGTCCCGGTCGTAGTAGACGGCGCCCGACGCCCGGCCACGGGCATCGACCGTGATCTCGCGCACGCGGGCGTGCGTCACGAGACGCGCGCCATGCTCCAGCGCCTTGGGCCAATAGGTGACATGGGCGCTCGACATGGCGCCGTTCGGGCATCCCAAATCGCACGGACCGCAGCGGTTGCACACGTGGCGGCCGTCGCCGTAGGGCGCGGTCAGCAGCGCGCCGTCGGCCGGCCACCAGTGCCAGCCGAGCTTTTCGAGTCCGTCAATGAAGACGTACGCGGCGGGATCGAGCGCGACCGGCGGCAGCGGCCTGGGGCCGCGCGGCGGATTGGCCGGATCGCCGTTGAGTCCGGCGACGCCAACGTTGAGGTCGTTCTCTTCGTAGAAGGGCTCCAGGTCCTCGTAGACGATGGGCCAATCGTCGGCCACCCCGTCGAGCGTGCGCACGCGGAAGTCGGATGGCCGGAATCGCGGGAAGTGGCCCGCCCAGTGGATGGTGCTGCCGCCCACGGCGTTGAACATGAGCGGCGCGATGGGCGTGTCGGCATTGTTGAGCGGGTAGTCCTCGGGCCGCTCGCGCACGTTGGGGTCGTTGGAGAAATCGGTCTGCCGGTGCATCTCCCAGTCCGGCAGCTCGTGCGGATAATCGGTGCGATCCAGCCATCCGCCCTGCTCCAGGCAGGTGACCCCGATGCCGGCCCGAGCCAGGGACCAGGCGACGGCGGCGCCCGACGCGCCGGCGCCGATGATCAGCACATCGGTGGCCTCGTGCTCGTGTGACATATCGCTGAGCTCGTGGGCGAGACGGCTCATGCTAGCGCGTCGCGCCCGGCGACCGGTGCGGAGGGCGCTCGGCTATCCCAGGCTGCATGCTGCCTGGGCCACCGGAAAGGGCGCGCCGTCCCGATCAGACCGCGTCGTCGGCGTCGGGCTGGCGGGCGGCCGTGCCGCGGCGGCCTTCGAGAACCTCCATCGCCAGCAGCACCGTCTCGTAGGCCTCGGTCGCCCGACGGCCGTCGTCATCGCTGAACTGCGGCGGCAGGCGTTCGAAATCGCCTTCCGCCATCTGCGCGATCTTGCGCTGGAGCCAGGCCCGCAAGCGCTCCCATTGGTCGGCGCTGGACTCCACGGCGCTAGGCCTCGGCGGAGACGGCCGGTACGCCCGACTCGCGCTCGACCAGCTCGCGCGCGATCTCGGTCGCTCCTTCGGTGTCGTCCGGGGCCAGCTCGCCGTCGAGCACGAGATTGAGCAAGTGCTGCTTGACGGGCTTGATCCACGGGCCGGGCGGGCGCTGGAACAGCTCCATCAGGGCATGGCCGTCCAGGGGGCTGTCCAGGGCGGTGACGTCCTGCTCGGCCATCAGGCTGTCGCAGCGCGCCCGCAGCTCGGCGACGCGGGCGAGTCCCGTCTCGATGCGCCGCGGCCGATAGCTCGTGATGTCGGCGCGAGAAAGCGCGATCAGGTTGTCGAGCTCCTCGCCGGCTTCGCGGATGAAACGCCGCACCGCGCCGTCCGTCCAGGTCGGCTCGTAGCCATTGGCGCGCATGTGCAGCGCCACGATGTGCGAGACGCGATCGGTCAGCCGGTTGTCGGCGCGCAGCCGCTCCAGAATGACGCGCGCCATGCGGGCGCCGACTTCGGCATGGCCGTAGAAGTGCACGCGCCCGCGACGCACGGACTTTGTGGCGGGCTTGCCCACGTCGTGCAGCAGGGCCCCCCAGCGCAATTCCAGCCGGTTCGGCGTACCGGCGAGCACGCGCATGGTGTGGGCAAACACGTCCTTGTGCTCGTGCCGCTCGTCCTGAACCGTGGACTGCATGGCGATCATTTCGGGAATGACGAAGTTCATCAGCCCGAGCTCCAGCAGGGCGACGATTGCTAGGTGTGGTCGATCCGACGCCATGATGAGGTGCATTTCGGCGCCGATCCGCTCGGCGCTGATGGTTCCCAAACCCGTGGCCTGACGGCGCATGGCGGCGGCCGTGTCGCGGTCGATCGTGAAGTTCAGCTGGGCGGCGAAGCGCACGGCCCGCAGCACCCGCAGGGGGTCTTCGCGGAACCGGTCGTCGGGGGTGCCCACGGCCCGAATCACGCGCCGCGCAATGTCGCCCAGCCCGCCCAGCGGGTCGAAGATTCGGCCCGTGGCGATGTCCTGCGTGATGGCGTTCACCGTGAAGTCGCGGCGGGAAAGGTCGCCCTCCAGCGAGCGGCCGAAGGTCACGCTTGGCTTGCGCGAGCCCGATTCGTAGGTTTCCGACCGATAGGTGGTGACCTCCACCGGCATGTCGCCGAAGATCGCGCCGATGGTGCCGAACCGCTCGCCGACGGCGTAGATATGGTCGGCGCCGGCGCGGCGCAGCAACACCTTGATCTCGGGCGGCCGCGCGTCGGTGGTGAAGTCCAGGTCCGTCGACTCGCGCCCGAGGATGCGGTCGCGCACCGGGCCGCCGACCAGATACAGGGCAAACCCCGCCCGCTGAAATGCTTGTGCGAGGCGCCCGATGGGGTTATTCACAGGCCTGAGACGATAGCTAGGGGCGCTGTCGGAAGCGCGGCAGACGGCGCAGCGAACGAAGCGCCGTACGCAGCGATTCTACACGCTCCCGAAGCTGGTCCCAGACCTCGCGCGGGGTGCCCCGAACCCGGCGAACGCCGACATCGGCCACGGCGCACAGCAGGCCGATGGTGAGAAACAGCGGCCAGCCCAGCGGCTGTCCCCCGGGCGTGGCGCTGAGGGCGGCGCGGGCAAGATCCGTCGGCGTCTCGACCATGGCGCCGCCCGTGGCCGCCGCGATGCGGCGCAGCGTGGCCAGGTCGGGCTCGATGCTGCGGAATTCCGCGCGCGCGGGCACGACGAGCGACGTCTGGCTGCTCGCCACCAGCGTCCCGTCGGCCCGTTGCTCGATCTGGACCTCGTAGACGCCGGGCGGAGGGCTGGCCGTGTCGAGCGTGTAGCGGCCGGGCGCGGATTGGCCGGCGGAGTACGCCAGCTCCTGCCCCCCAGGGGCGATCAGCCGCACGCTCGTGTCCAGCCCGTTCCGGAAGCGTCCGTCGGCCTCCAGCGAGTCGATCGTGATCGTGGTTCGCTCGGCGGTCGCCTCCACAACCGGGTACAGGCCTTCCGCGAGCGTCCCGTCGGGCGCCGGCATGACCCAGTCCACCGCTTGGCGCAGATAGGCGTTGAACAGGGGCCATTGGGACCAATCCTCCGCCCAGTCGCCCCCAAGGTCCGATGTCCAGGCCACCGCGCGACCGCGGCCAAACTGCCACTGCGCCAGGATGGGATCGTTGCTGTCGGAGGCCAGCACGACCTCGGCCGTGGGCTTGGCCCGCGTGCGCACGTAGCCCGTCAGGTTGGGCAGCGCCTGCCCCTGAAGCTCGCCGGCAAAGACCGGGCTGGGCGTCTGGAGCCGCGGCTGAAACTCCCGCTCGACGATGGCGAACTCGCCGGCCAATCGGGTCTCTTGGGTCAGGACCCGCGGCAGGTCGCTGGCCGTGGGCGCGAAGTAGTAGCGGCCATTGCCCAATCGCGCCACTTCGGTCAGCAGCTCCTTGTCCGCGTCTTCCCCGATGGCGATGGACGAGATGGTGATATCCCGCCGGCGCATGGACCGGGTCATCGCGTCAAAGTCGCCGCGGTGGGCCTTGCCGTCGGTCAGCAGGATCACGTGCTTGACGGAGGCGTCGACCCGTTGCAGCCGCTCGCGGGCGGTATACATGGCGAGGAACAGGTCGGTCAGATTGCCGATCTGAATGCGCTGGATGGCGTCGACCACGCTTGAAAGGTCGGCGACGCTTTCCATGGCGCGCGGCGGGACGATCCACTGGGAGTTTTCGTCGAAGGCGATCACGCCGATGATGTCGCCTTCGTCGAGCACCTCAACCGCCTCCACGGCCCCCTCGATCGCCAGATCGATTTTCTTGGCTTGGTCATCGGGGATGTCCCGCCCCATGCTCGACGATCGATCGATCAGCAGCACGATGGCCAGGCGCGGGTCGGGCCGTGCCTCGGTTGGGTTCGACCACACGGGCAGCACCTCGTCCAACGGCGTGCCTTCATACCCGCCGGCGGCGTAGCTCCGGGCGCCGCCGGTCACCACCAGGCCGTAGCCGTCGCGCACGTATTCACGCAGCGAGGCCATCAGGGCTGGACTCAGCGACTCCGCGGCGGTATCGGCCATCACGACGGCATCGAATTCTCGGAGCGCCGTGGACTCGAGGTCCGCCGGGCGGACCGCAGTGATCTCGAGGCCGGACGCCGCGAGCGCGCCTTGGACCGCCGGCGCCACGGCGTCGCCGACGAGCAGAATCGATCCCGCGGGCTGCACCCACGTGGCCGCCTCGGCCACGTTGTTGGCCCGCCGCACGTCGGCGTCCTCCAGAAGCTCCGCCCGCAGACGGTGAAAGCCGTCGGGCAGGCCGGTGAGATCCGCGATGAAGGTCTGGCGACCCGGGCGAAGCTCGACCTGGGCGTCGCTGAGCAGCGTGCCCGCGCTCCACAGCCGCAGTCGCGCACTGGTGAGGCGGCCCGACACGACGGTGATCTGCGCCTGGGCCGCGGCGCCCCGGCGCACCGCTGGGGGCACGTCGAGGCCGTCGATGGCCAGGTCGGTGCCGGTCTCGCTCGCCACCGGCATCGGGGAGACGGTGACGCCCCGAACCACCGCCGCGTTGATCGCCGCGTCGAGATTGCCCGCCGTTGGGTTGCCGTCGGTGACGAGCACGATCCGGCCCTCTCGATCCGGCGGCACCAGGGCCAGGGCCGCCGAGAGGCCCTGCGCCAGGTCGGTCGCGTCGGTCGGCACCGCTGCCGTGAGCGGCGGCGCCTCCTCCAGACGATCGGGTGAGGCGAGCACCGCGGCGCGACCGGCGAATTGGACGACGCCGACCGGCGTGTCGGAGCTGAAGGCCCGCGCAAAGTCTTCAACCTGGCGCATGGCCAGGGCCTGATCGGCCAGCGGCACGCTGGCCGAGGTATCAACGGCGAAGATCGTCACCGGTGGGCCGCTGCCGCCTCCGGGTCCGGCAAGCGCCACCACGATGGCGGCGATGGCCGCCGAGCGCAGGATCGCGGCAACGGCTGTGCGCCGCCGCGAGAGCCGGGCGCGACTGGCGTGCGTCATCCAGACGCCGAGCGGAATGAGCGCCAGGAAGGCGAGCAGCCAGATGCGATCCAGCGTCATGGCGCTACCGCAATCCGCGAACGCGGTGGAACCACCACCACTCGGCGATCAGGAAGAACAGCGCCAGCGCGGCGAAGATCGGCCACAGTTGGACGGTTTCCGGGACGCCCGCCGTCGCGCCGGCTGCGGGCGCCGCGGCGCCCGTCATGGTTTGGGCGAAACCGGTACCAACTTCTCCCTCGGGCGGCTCGACCACCAGGCGCGTCTGCGCCAGCACCTGCCCGTCGAGGTATTGCCGCACGACGTAAGTTCCAATCTCGCCGGCGTCGAGCACCGCCGGGGCGGTGACCGGGAACTCGGTCCGAGCCCCGCTCGGGTGCACCACTTCGAACGTGTCGGCCAGCGGGTGCGGAATCAGCCGTGCGGGCCGATCGGGGGTGAGCGGCGCATCGCCCCCACGCGGGTTGAACGGATCGGCCCACTGCAGGACGTTGCTCCAGAGCACGGGGTACCAGGGGGCGATGGTCGCGTTGGGCGACAGCAGGTCAAGCCCGATGAGCACCAGCCGCCGCCGGTCCATGACGCCGTGGGCCAGCACGGCGCCGCCCTCGACGTCCAGGTCGACCGCAAGCTCGGCCGGTGCTTCATAGCGCCGCGCCTGCGGCAGGGTGATCTCGATCGGGTCCACGTGCCGCAGCAGCACGCTGTCCCGGGCGGCGCGGGGCGCGGACTCCAGCGCGGGCAGTTCCTGCATCCCGAGCACCTCGATGTCCGGCGGGCCCACCAACACCACCGAGGCATTGGGCAGCGACTCGGGCAACCAGCCCTGGAACACGTAGACGTCGTGCGGGCGCTCGGTGTCGAACTCGGCCGGCGTTCCGCCGGCCGCCGTGACCCTGGCCGACGCTTGCAGCGCCCGGACGATCGGCTCGGTTTCCTCACCGACGACGAGGACTCGTAAGTTCCGCGGATCGCTCAGCTCCGCATACGCGGTGTTGTCCAGCGCCAGGCCGTCGTCGCCCCGCACCACGGTTGCGGAGTAGCCCGGCGCCGCGCCGAGATCTTCGATGAGCATGGTTTCGCGAGCGCGGGGTTCGATGGTCAGTTGGCGCTCGGCAACGTCGATGCCGGCTGCCTCGATGCGCACCGCGACGTCGGCCGCGCGCGTGCCGTCATTGCGGACTACTACCAGGCCTTGGACGCCCCGCGCCTCCGCGAATTCCCGGCGCACGGCAAATTGCTCCAGCGCCACGTTGGCCGCGTCCCCCGCCACGATGAACGCCGTCACGTCGTCATAGGCGCGGCCCGGCGGCAGCTCGAATGCGCCGTCGCTGAACAGCGCCACCATCCCGCCGGCGGCGGGCGGCGCCAGGGACAGCGCAATGTCCAGCGTGCCCGGGATCGCGCCCTCGGCGGCGGTTGGCCGAATGCCGTCGATCGCGGCCTCGATCTCGAATCGGTTGGCGCTGTGCGTCACCAGCGGCCGCGGCGCGCCTTCGGCGCTGAGCACCGACACGCGCACGTCGGCGGGCAACGTGCGGACAAACGCTATCGCCTGATCCTTGGCGGCTTCGATCCGCGGACGGCCCACGTCGGCAATCTGCATGGACATGGACGCGTCCAGCACGATCGCCACCGGCGGTCCGACGGTGCGCGTGCCCGTGCACTCGGGCCGCGCCAGCGCCAGGGCCAGGGCCGCGACGAGAAGCAGCTGGAGAATCAGCAGCAGGTGGCGCTTGAGCCAGTCGAGCCACGATTCGTCGCGCTCACGCTGCAGTGTCCGACGCCACAACAGCAGCGAGGCCACGGCGACCCGTTGCCGCTTGGGCCGCAACAGATAGAACAGCCCAACCAGCGCCATGAGCGCCAGCCATCCGAAGGCGAGCGGCGCGGCCCAGGTCATGCCAGCACGCGATGCGCCCGCAATCGCCGGAGCAGCACCTCCTCAACAGGCCACTCCGACTCGATGGGGATGTAGCGCGCATGCCGCCGGTGGCAGAAAGCCTGGAGCTCGCTGGTCCACTCCGCCACGGTGGCTCGAAAGGCCGCCAGGAGCGCCGAGTCGCCGTAGAGATCGAGGCTGCCGCCAGTCTCGACGTCAACCAACTCGACTTCTTCGGCAAAGTCCGTCTGCACGCCTTGCCCGTCGAGCACGTGGATCACCACAAGCTCGTGGCCCCGCTCGACCAGCATGCCGATGGCCTCGGTGGCGTCGTCGGCGAGCAGATCCGATATGAGCACCGCCACCCCGTGCGGCCCGCCGCGAGCGGCATGGGCGCGCGCCGACGCCGCCAGGTGGGTCGGGCCGGTGGGCGACTGGGCGTCGAGAAAGTCGTTGAAGCGGCTCGCCGCCGCGCGGCCCTGCTGGGGTGGGAAGTGCTGTGGGGATTCGCCGCCGATCAGGGTCGCGGCCAGATAGTCGTGGCTGGTGAGCGCCACCCAACCGAGCGCCGCCGCCAGGCGCTGGGCGACGTCGAACTTCGGCGGCCGGCCCGTCGCCATCGAGGCGCTGGCATCCAGGAACAGGTGGACGACGAGCGTTTCCTCGGATTCGCGGACCTTGACGAACAGCTCGTCGCTGCGGGCGTAGACATTCCAGTCGATCTGCCGGAAATCGTCTCCCGGCGTGTAGGAGCGGTAGTCGGCGAAATCAATGGACGATCCCGACTTACGGCTGCGGCGTCCGCCCGTGTGGAGATGCCCATGGGGCCGGTTGGAAACCACGGCCAGCCGTTCGAGCTGGGCGCGCAGCCCGGCCTCCGGAGCGAAGGCCGGTTCGGCCCGCCGGGCCACGGTGTCTCAGCCGCCGTCGGGGCGCGTGGTCATGAGAATCTGGTCCAGCACGCCTTCGCTGGTCACCCCCTGCGCCTCGGCTTCGAAGTTCAAGAGAATCCGGTGGCGCATGGCCGGTTTCACCGCGCGCCGGACGTCCTCGAAGCTCACGTTGTAGCGGCCGTCCAGCAGCGCGTAGACCTTGCCGGCCAGCACCAGGGCCTGGGCGGCGCGGGGCGAGGCGCCGTAGCGCACGTACTGGCGCGTCATGTCATGCGCGCGGGCGTCGGATGGGTGCGTGGCCTTGACCAGCGTGACCACGTAGGACTCGACGTGCGGCGCGATGGCCACGCGCCGGGCGAACTCGCCCATGTCGATCAGATCGTCGCCGGTGGCGACCTTGGATACGTCCGGAACCTGGGCGCCGGTGGTGCGGCCAATGATCTCGCCCAGCTCGTCGCCCGAGGGATAGTCCACCACGAGCTTGAACATGAACCGGTCGATCTGGGCCTCCGGCAGCGGATAGGTGCCCTCCATCTCGATCGGGTTCTGGGTCGCCATGACGAAGAACGGCCGTTCGAGCGCGTGGACCTGGCGGCCCACGCTGACCTGCCGCTCTTGCATCGCTTCCAGCAGCGCCGACTGGGTCTTGGGCGTGGCGCGGTTGATCTCATCCGCCAGCACCAGGTGGGCAAAAATCGGGCCGGCCTCGAAGCGAAAGCCGCGGCGACCGTCGGAAGGCTCGACCAGCACGTTCGTGCCCGTGATGTCGGCGGGCATCAGGTCGGGCGTGAACTGGATGCGGCTGAAGCTGAGATCGAGCACCTGGCTGAGGGTCCGCACCAACTGCGTCTTGCCCAGCCCCGGCACGCCTTCGAGCAGCACGTTTTGGCCGGCGATGAGCGCCACGACAGTGTCGCGGATGACCTCGGTCTGGCCCACGATCACGCGCGAAACTTCGGACATGATGCTGTGCGCGAGCTCGCGGAGATACTCGGCGCGGCGTTCGGTCGTCATGGTTGTCATGCTGGCACCCTACGGGGTCGAGAAGTAGCGGTCGAGCAGAATCTGCCGGTCCGCCGGCAGCGCGCGGCTCACGTCGGGACGCCCCACCGCCATGCCGCGGTTGCCCGCCGACGGCTCGAACTCGCGCGACACGTCCGTGCCCAGCTCGAGCACGGGCCGCATGACCGTCTCCTGGCCTTCGGCGGTCGGATCGATGGATATGGTTTCGAGCCGGCCTTCGGCGTCCAGCCGTTGATTGGCGGCAAGGTCCTCGATGTTGGACGGCGCCTCCTGGCCCTCGGCCGCCGAGCCGCCCAAGCCGCCGCCTTCGCCCCCGGGCTGGTCCAGCATGGCCGCGTCGCCGCCGCCGGTCACACCGCCCTGCCCCGGCATCGCGGGCCCGTCCACGGCGGATTCGCCAGGCACTCGGGCGCCTGCCCCGGTATCGGCGAGCATCTCGGCCAGTTCGGATTCGAGGGCCGCAAGCTCCTGCTGCATGGCCGCGTTGCCGGCGGCCGATTCCTCGACGGCTTCGAGCATGCTGGCCAGCTCCTCGAAGCTGGTGCGGGCGTCGCTGAGCCGGCCGCTCTCCAGGGCGTCCGCCAGGTCTCCCAGGGGTTCCGCCATCCGGGGGTCCGCGGCCGCCGCGGCGGCTGCCTCGCCAAAGCGTTCACCCAGCTCTTCCCGCTGGGCCGCGCTCAGCTCCGACAGCGCGGCGGCGAGGCGGCGCAGCTCCGACGCCGCGGCCGCATACTCGCGGTTGCCAAGCTCGCGACCGAGCCGCCGTCCCTCGTCGGACAGGCGCAGATGCTCCGAGGCTTCGTATAGCGCCTGCTCCGTCGTGCCGGCTTCGGGATCAAGCTGCGCGCGCAACTCGTCGATCGCCGCCTGCAGGCGGTCGATCTCCGCGGCCGCTGCCGGATCGAGCGCAGCCGCTGAATCGCCGGGCGCCGCCGGCGCCCCAGCCGCGGCGTCGGACTGCTCGACGTCGCCGCGGTCGAGGGAAAGCGGCGGGTTGATCGAGCGCCAAAACGGGGTGAGGGCGATCGCGGCCGCCCACGCCGCAAGGACGGCGGCCGCCAGCGCCATGGCCAATAGATCGCGTCTGGCCACGCCGTACGGCATGGCGCCACCGGGATTCAGGCGACCCGCGGCCGCCAGCGCGTCGGCGTGCTGCAATTCGCGCACGTCGGGATCGACGTTGCGAAGCTCGGCAATCGCCGTCGAGAGTCGCTCGTGCAAGCCCGCGCGGTTGTCGTAGGCCAGCGCCACGTCGTGGGGCGCGGGCACATGGAACGCCACCGCGGCCAGCACGACGACGCCGGCCAGCGCGAGTGCGATGCCGGTTGGGACCAGGAGATCGGGACCTCCCAGCCACGCGACCGGCACGGCGATGATGAGCGTGCCGGCGATTCCCATCGTGACCAGGCGCGGCGCCAGGGCCAGCGCGCGGGCGCGTTGACGGCGGCGCGCCAGCTGCAGCAGCCGCAGCCCCAGCGCCTTCCGGCCGTAGGCCGTCCCGCGAAACATGGGCCGCGGCAGCGGAAGGCCCGACCATGCCGCCCGGCGAGCGCTGGCGTTGATCATCCGAACTCCGGTCGATGCCGGGCGTGCGGCGCGCGAGGGGCCACCGCTGCTTCGCACACCGGAAACACGCCCTGCCCCGGCGGGGCAGGTAGCAGCGAGCCTAGCATCGGCGCGACGCCGCCTCCGTGGCATACCCACCGGATTCCCCGGTCTGGCCGGCGTCCTTCCACGCCTCCGCGTCGGCCAGGAGATCGCGTGCCACGCGCCGTCCGGCGGTGGTGCGACTGCCACCCATGGCCGCGACTTCCTCGACGACGGCGTCGGGATCGAGCCGCCGCACGTCGGTCACGGTGCCCGCCGGCTCCTCGTGCTTCTCCACCACGAAGTGCGTGCCGGCGAAGGCGGCGACCGAGGGCAGGTGGGTCACGCACAGGACCTGATGGTCCCGCGCCAGCCCGGCCAGCTTCTGTCCGACCACATCGCCGCTGCGTCCGCCCACGCCCACGTCGATTTCGTCGAATATCAGCGTCGGCGTCTCGTCCACCGCGGCGAGCGCCGACTTGAGCCCCAGCAGAATCCGCGACATTTCCCCGCCCGACGCAACGGCGGCCAGCGGCCGCACCGGCTGACCCCGGTTCACGCTGAGCTGCATCTCCCCCACGTCCACGCCCGAGCTGTCGAAAGCCACCGGCTCCTCGCCGTCATCGATCACAAGCCCAGCGGCATCGGCCCGCGTGTCCAGCGGGAACTCCACGGCGGCGTCGGGCAGGTTGAGGTCCGCCAGCTCGCGGGCGATCACGCGCGTCAGCCGCTTGGCGGCGGCCAGGCGGCGCGCGCGAAGGTCCTTCGCGGCGCGCGCCAAGTCCGCTTCGACGGCCGCTTGCTCGGCGGCAAGACCCCTCCGCCGGTCGTCGGCGGCGCCGAGATCCGATAGCTGGCGACGCGCATCGTCGGCAAAGGCGAGCACGTCGGCCAGCGAGTCGCCGTATTTGCGCTTGAGCGTGTCCAGCAGGTCGAGCCGCGCGTTGATTTCCTCCAGCCGGGCCGGATCGGATTCGATGTCCGCGGCATAGGCGGCAATGGACTGCGCGGCGTCTGTAATCACCGCCTGCGCCTCGGCGATCTGATCCGCCGCGGGCCTGACCGCCGGATCGAGGTCGGCGATCTCGGCGAGCGTCGCCATCGCCTCGCCCAGGCGGTCCACCGCCGCCCCGGCGTCATCGCCCGTCAGGAGGCGCTCGGAGACGCCGGCCAGTTCGCGCAGGCGCTGCGCGTTGGCCAGCACCTGCCGCTCAACGCGCAGCGTCTCGTCTTCGTCAACCGACACGCCCGCCCCGTCGATCTCATTCACCTGGAAGGACAGCAGGTCGATCAGACGCGCGGTCTCGCGGGTGTCTCGCCGCAGCTCCGCGTCTTCAGCCTTGACGGCGCGCCAGCGGTCCACCAGTCGGGCCACCTCGTGGCGCTGTTCGGCATGACCGCCATAACGGTCCAGGTACTCGAGCTGACGCGCCGTGCGGAAGAGCGACTGATGCTCAACCTGCCCGTGGATGTCGATCAGGTGCGGCCCCAGCTCGGCGAGGGCTCGCACCGGCACGGCGCGCCCGTTCACGCGCGCCACCGAGCGTGCCGCGCCGTTGACCACCACCTCACGCGAAATGAGCAGCGACTCGTCCGGCTCGATGCCGTAGGCCTCGAGCGTGGCGGCAAGGCCCGCGCTCTCCGGCGGGGTGAACACGCCGTCCACATATGCCGCCCGCGCGCCGGCGCGCACGTCTTCGGGCCGGGCGCGGCGGCCGAGCAGCAGGTCGATCGCGTCGATCAGGATGGATTTCCCGGCGCCCGTCTCGCCGGTAAACACGTTGAACCCCGGCTCCAGCGCAAGCTCGACGGCGTCGATCAGGGCCAGGTTCTGCACGCGCAGCCGGAGCAGCACGCGACCTAGGAATCCGAGTTCGAGGGCCGCGCGAGCTGATGGGGGACGCGCCAGCGCAGCTTCTCCGCCAGCGTGGCGTAGAAGTAGGTGCGCGACTGCATCCGCGCGAACTGCGCGGCGTATTGGGATGCCCGGCACACGACGCGGTCGCCGGAGTCCAGCAGATACTGCGTCTGGCCGTCAACCGAAAGGGTGGCCTCGTGGGTGGTGTGCACGCCGATGTCGATGGTGACGTCCCGGCCCACGACGATCGAGTTGGCCGGCGTAAGGAACGGCGCGATCGGGGTGACGACCAGCTCGCGAACCTCGGGATGCAGCACGGGGCCTCCGGCGGCCTGGGTGTAGCCGGTGGTGCCGGTGGGCGTCGCCACGATCACGCCGTCGGCGGTGTAGGTGGTGAGCTCGGCGTCGTCGATGCGCACCTCGAGCTCGACGACGCGGGCAATGCGCCCGCGGCCAACCACCACGTCGCCCGCGGCAATGCCGTGAACCTCGGCCCCGCCGCTACCCGTGTGGGTCCAATCGATCAGCAAACGGGGCTCGATCCAAAAGCGGCCCGCCACCAGGTCGGGCAAGCGGGCATCCAGGTCGGCGCCGCTGAATTCGGTGAGAAACCCGATGCGTCCATAGTTGACGCCGGCGCAGGGCACGCCGAACGGCGCCGCGGTGCGCGCGGCGCGCAGCACGGTGCCGTCGCCGCCGAAGGTCAGGAGGAGATCGGAGCCCTCGATCGCGTCCGGTTCGTCGACGATTTCGAACGACGACGACGCCCACGCGTCGACGCCAAGGTCTCCCAGCCGCTCGCGCACGCGGTCGGCGTGGCGAATCGACGCCGCGATATGAGGCTGGTAGAGCAATCCAACGCGCATGGCATGGCCCGTCGCCGGCTTTGCCGCATTCTAGTGGGGCGCGGGCCACGGCGGCGCCAGGCGCACGAATGTCTCCCGGTTGCCGCCGACGCCGGGCACCGGACTGGGGCACGTGGCCACCCCCAGGTAGCCGGCGCCGGCCAGCCACATTCGAAAGCCCCGAACGGCCGCATCGCGCTGCGCCTCGCTCTTGACCACGCCGTCCGCGGGCACGCGCCGACCCGGCAGCTCGAACTGCGGCTTGAGGAGCAAGACGATCCATTGCGCCGCCGGCGCCGCGCGGATCAGGGAGTCGAGCACGTCGCGCAGCCGGATGAAGGCGACGTCGACGACCACGGCGTCAACCGGCGGCTCGACGGTGGCGACGTCTCTGATGTCGGTGCCTTCACATGCGTCAACCCGCGGGTCCTCGCGCAGAGTTTGGGCGAGTTGTCCGTGCCCAACGTCCACGGCGACCACGTGCGCCGCGCCCCGCTGAAGCAGCACGTCGGTGAAGCCGCCCGTTCCGGCGCCAACGTCGAGCACCCGGAGCCCGCACGGATCCAGGCCGAAGTGGTCGAGGGCGAAGGCCAGCTTGCGCCCGCCGCGGCCCACGTAGCGCGACGCTTCCGGGTCCACCTCGATGGCGGCGTCGGACGCCACGGTGCGCCCCGGCCGCCGGGCCGGAGCGCCGTCGACCCGCACGAAGCCGTCACGCACGTACTGGCGCGCCTGAGCTCGCGTGGGGGCCAGTTCGCGGCGGACCAGCTCGATATCCAGCCGGCGTGTCACCGGCCGCGGCTAGCTTTCGAGGGTGCCCTTGGTGCTGGGCACCTGGCCCTCGCGGCGCGGATCGAGCGCGGTGGCCGCATCGAGCGCGCGCGCCAGCGCCTTGAAGATGGCTTCGGCCTTGTGGTGGTCGTCGCGCCCGGCGAGCAGCCGCACGTGCACCGCCGCCCCGAGGTGGCGGGCGAACGACCCGATGAAGTGCTCGATGAGCGAGGATTCGAGGTCGCCGATCGCGTCCTGCTGAAACTCCGCGTCGAACGACAGATGGTCGCGCCCGGCGAGATCCACGGCGACGTTGGCCAGCGCCTCGTCCATGGGCACGGTGGCGTCGGCCATGCGGGCGATCCCGACGCGGTCGCCGAGCGCGTCATTGCACGCTTTGCCCAGGGTGATGCCCACGTCCTCGGCCGTGTGGTGCCCGTCGACGTTGAGATCGCCCGTTGCGTTGACATCGAGGTCGAACATGCCGTGCTTGGCGATCTGGGCCAGCATGTGGTCCAGGAACCCGATGCCCGTGGATCCCTCGAATTCACCGTTGCCGTCGATGTCCACGGTAACCGTGACGTCGGTCTCGTCCGTTGTTCGCTGGACGGAGGCGGTGCGGTCAGCCAAAGACGGCGACCCCCTGGTGCGCTCGTTGCCGCGCCATTGTAGTCACGGGCCGGTGGGATTCTGACGACGCTCGGCGGCCCGCGCGTGGCCTTCCAGCCGTTCCGCGCGCGCCATGCGGGCGGCCACCGGTGCCAATCGTTGGGAGTCGGCCACGTCGAGCCGCACCACGCTCATGGACTTGAGGAACGCATAGACCCCGCACGGCGACGCGAACCGCGCCGTGCCCCCGGTGGGCATGACGTGGCTGGGACCGGCCACATAGTCGCCGTGCACCTCGGGCGAGCCGGCGCCGACGAACACGCCGCCGGCGTTTCGCACGCCTTCGAGCAGCCGCTGCGGATCGGCCACCAGCAGGCACAGGTGCTCGGGCGCGTATTCGTTCGCCAGCCTCACCGCCTCGTCCAAGTCCGCCACCACGCCCACGCCGCCGCGGGCGGCAAAGCTGTCGGCCGCTACCTCCCGGCGCGGCAGCGACTCCAGCTGGCGCTCGATCTCTTGGGCAATCTCGTCGGCAAGCTCGGCAGAGTCGGTGAGCACAATGGGGCTGGCCGGCCCGCCGTGCTCGGCCTGGGCAATGAGGTCCGCTGCCACATCCGCCGGATCGGCGGTCGCGTCGGCGATGACCAGGGTTTCCGTGGGGCCCGGCAGCACGCTGACCCCGGTGAGCCCGAACACCTCGCGCGTCGCCAGGACCACCCAGGCGTTTCCGGGGGCGACGACCGTGTCGCAGCGGGGCACCGACGCAGTTCCCACGGCCATGGCGGCAATCGCCTGCGCGCCGGAAACCAGGAACACGCGATCGACCTGGGCCACGTGGGTGGCGAGGGCGATGACGGGGTCGATGCCGGACTCGGCGGCGGGCGTGCAGACCACGATTTCGGGCACGCCGGCCACGCGCGCGGGGATGGCCGTCATGAGCACCGACGAGGCCAGCGGACCGGATGCGCCGGGGATGTGAATCCCGGCGCGCTCGACCGGCATCCAGCGCTGCCCCACGCCGCGTGCCTCATCGAAGAAGTCTCGCGGCATCTGGCGCTGGTGGAATGCCCGGATGCGTTCCGCGGCGACCTGAAGATCCGCCGCCAGGTCCGACGGAGCCCTGGCGCGCGCGGCCGTCAGCTCCGCCGGGCTGACTTCAAAGCGTGACGGAATGTGGTCGCCCACCTTGGCGGCGATATCACGCAGCGCGTCGTCGCCGTCGGCCCGCACGCGCTCGACGACTCTGGCGACAAACTCCCGCGGGCTCAGCGACTCGCCGAAGACCTCCGACGCGCGTTGCCGCGCCGCCTCGTCGACAACGGCCAGTTCGCCGTGCCTGGCGATCAGCTCCCGGCGCACGGCGTCGGCGCCGTGAACGATACGAATGTTCACGGCCGGTCCGTGCCAGGACTCGACCGTCGGCTAAGCGCGACGGCGCGTGATGTGTCGGTCATGGCTATCCAAAATGATGGTGACAGGCCCTTCGTTGACCAGCTCGACATCCATCGCGGCCCCGAACTCGCCGTGGCTCACGGGCACGTCCAGCGCCTCGAGGGCAGCGCCAAACGCCTGCACCAACGGCTCGGCGATGGCCGGTGCGGCGGCGCCGGTGAAGCTGGGGCGGCGCCCCTTGCGCGTTTCGGCGATCAAGGTGAATTGCGACACCACGAGCACGGCGCCGGCCGTGTCCAGCACCGAGCGATTCATGCGCCGGTCCGCGTCCGGCATGATGCGCAGATTGGCGACCTTCTCCGCGAGATAGCGAACGTCGTCGGGACCGTCGCCCTCCGCCGCGCCGACCAACGCCAAGAGCCCCGGACCAATGGCCGCCACCTCCCGGCCGCCGACGGACACCCGGGCTCGCGAGACTCGTTGGATGACGACGCGCATGGGAATCGCGCCTCAATCGGACGCGGCGCCCTTTGCCGGCTCGGATTTCGCCTCGGACTGGGCCTCGGACTTGGCCGCCACCGTCTCCTTGGCGGGAGCGTCGGTGGTCGCCCCATCCTTGGCCGGCTTGTCCGCATTGTCCTTGCCGGCGTCGCCGGACTCTGCCGGGGCCTTGCCATCGTCCTTGAACTTGTTCTTTTCGGAGCTGGAGCGGCTGTCGGTGGCGTACCACCCCTCGCCCTTGAAGATAATGCCGGCCGCGTGCAAGACCTTGCGCACGCGGCCGGGGCACTCCGGACACTGGGTCACCGGCTCGTCGCTGAACTTCTGCACCCGCTCGAAGTTGTGGCCGCACGCGGTGCATTCGTACTCGTAGGTCGGCACGCGGCAGGGCTCCTTGGGGAAGGTCTGGGCCGCCACCTGTTGACGGGACGCGGCGGCGCCAGCGGGATTATACGAACGTGGCGGGTTGTCCCAGCGATCGTCGGCATCTTCCGGTGAATGCCGCGGGCATGTTGACCGGGACCCTCCGGGACCGACCGGGCCCGCAGCCTGCCGTCCCGGCGTATGCCTCCATTGGCGCGTTTCGCACCGATGGCTGGAAAGGGCGGGTGCTAGGATTGGCGACCAGCGACAAGCGGTAGCGGGTCGGTGTCAATGCGGTGTCCGGAGTGCAGCCATCAGAACACAGAGGGTGCCTGGCTGTGCATCAATTGCGGTGAAAAGCTGCCTCGGCCGGAGACTGCCGAAGCCGATCTGAGCTCGGAGACGGCCGCGCCTGACGAGTCCGGCAAGTTTGCGCCAAAGATCAGCGAGAACTTGCGCCGATTGCGAGAGCAAACGGAGCGCGAGCGAGCCGCGTCGGAGCCTCGCGCGCGCAAGACCGCACCGAGATCGCCGTCCACCAGCCTGCTGGGACTGCCGCTGACGGTGTGGGCCGCCGTGGCGATCCTCGTCATCGCCTTCATCATCGTCGTTTCGAACCTGCAGTAGCGCCCCGCAGCCCCCTTCTCGAGTCACTTCGCCGGCGCATCGCCGCCGATGGCCCGATTTCGTTCGCGGACTTCATGGCGTCGGCCCTCTACGACGAGCACCACGGCTTCTATAGCCGCGCACCGGCCCGGGCCGGCGACTACTTCACCAGCGTCACCGTGCACTCGGAACTCTTCGGCACGCTCCTGGCGCGGCACCTCGACGACGTGTGGAAGGCGCTCGGGGAGCCGCGACCATTTCGGGTGGTGGAGCTTGGCTGCGGGGACGGCACGCTCGCCCGCCAGATTGCGTCGGCCGCCCCGAATCACCAATGGCACGAGCACCTCGCCTACGTTGGCGTCGAGCGATCGGCGCAAGCGCGATCGCGGGCCCGGACACAGGTTCCCACGGCCGCGTTCGTGGCGTCGTTGGACGCAATTGACGCCGGCCCGGCGGCCGCGTTTCTCAGCAACGAGCTCTTCGACGCCCTGCCCGTGCGGCTGCTGCAACGCAACGGCGGCCATTGGGTTGAGCTGCGGGTGGATCGGAGTGACGACGCCCTGGCCCTGGAACCGGCTCCGGCGGGCGTTGCGGCCACCGACTACGCGCGGCGCTATGGCCGCGACGTTCCCGACGGTGGGATCATCGAGGTGCGCGAGGGAGTGGCCGGCACCTACGCGCACGTCCGTCGGATTGGCCGCCCATGGGTCATGACCAGCATCGACTACGGCGGCCTCGCCGCCGAGGTGCACAGCCCGCGCTTCAGCCAGGGAACGCTGCTGGCGTACCGCCAACACCGCGCCTCGGAGGACGTGCTGGCCGATCCGGGTTCCTCCGACCTGACGGCGCACGTAAACTTCTCCGAACTCATCGACGCGGGAGCACGCGCCGGCGCAACGGCGGCGCTCTTGGGCACCCAGGGAGATTTCCTGACGGCACTGGGAATCGGCGAGCATTTGCTGGCGGTGCAGCGCCGCCCGAACCTTTCGGTCGCGGACTACACGCGTGAGCGCGAAGCCGTCTTTCAGCTCGTCTCCCCTACCGATCTCGGGAGATTTCGCGTGCTCGTGCAGGCTCGCGACACAATGATCGACGGTTTGCGTGGACTGCCGGAAGCCGCGGCCACGCCACAGCCAGCCACCGGGAAGGACGACGGATGACGACACGGACCGAAACAGACCCCCTGGGCGATCTGGAGGTTCCAGCCGGCGCGCTCTACGGCGTGCAGACGCAGCGCGCGGTCGAGAATTTCGACATCAGCGGCATCGGACCGCACCCGGCGTTCATTTGGGCGACGGTGGTGGTCAAGAAGGCCGCGGCCATCGCCCACCGGCGCACCGGCCGGCTCGACGCCAAGCTGGCGGACGCGATCGTGCAGGCCGCGGATGAGGTGCTGACGGACGGGCTGCACCAGGACCAGTTCGTCGTCGATGTCTTCCAGGCCGGGGCCGGGACCTCGCACAACATGAACGCGAACGAGCTGCTCGCCAACCGCGCCAACGAACTGCTGGGCGGTGAACGCGGCGCCTACGCGCCGGTGCACCCCAACGACCACGTGAACATGGCCCAGTCGACCAACGACATCATTCCCACGGCCATTGCCCTGGCGGCGCTGAAGCTGTTGCAGGACCTGTACGTGTCACTGGACGGCCTGGCGGACGCGTTCGAGGAGAAGGCGCGCGAATGGGACGGGATCGTGAAGTCGGGCCGCACGCACCTGCAAGACGCGACGCCGGTGCGCCTGGGCCAGGAGTTTGGGGCCTACGCGGAGGCCATCCGCCGCGACGCGGCGTTCATCCGCGATGCCGAAACCCAGGTGCAGGAACTCAGTCTCGGCGGCACCGCCGTCGGCAGCGGCTTGAATGCGGAGCCCGAATACCAGGTCGAAGTCATCGACGTCATCGGCGAGGTCACGGGGCTGGACGTGCGCCGCGCGGAGAACCTCTTCTACTCGATGCAGAGCATGGCGCGGTTCGCCATGCTGTCCGGGGCGCTGCGCGCGCTGGCCATCGACCTGAGTCGCATCGCCAACGATTTCCGGCTGCTGGCGTCGGGTCCCCGCACCGGCATCTCCGAGCTGCGGCTGCCCGCGCTGCAGCCGGGGTCGTCGATCATGCCCGGCAAGGTCAATCCGGTCATGGCCGAGTGCCTGAACATGGTCTGCTTCCACGTGTTCGGCAATGACGCGGCCGTGCAATGGGCCGCCGAAGCCGGGCAACTCGAATTGAACGTGATGATGCCGTGCATCGCCTACAACCTGTGCCAGTCCATCGACGTCTTGACGAACGCGACCCGGGCGTTCGATACCCGCGCCGTTCGTGGGCTCGAGGTGGACGAGCGCATGCTGCGCTTCTGGCTGGAGCGGAACACCATGCTGGCGACCGCGCTGGCGCCGCGCATCGGCTATGCGGCTGCCGCCGAAATCGCCAAGGAGGCCGTGGCGACGGGCGAGGGCGTGCCGGAGGTCGCGGCGCGGCTGACGGATATCCCACCCGACGAGCTGGCGGAGGCGTTGGACCCCACGCCCATGACGGAGGCCGGCGTGCGGGCTGGCGGCGGCGGCGGCGGCTAGCGGCCGCCCCACGCACCGTCCGGGATCGGCCCATGTCCAGGTGATCCGCGGAATGCATTCGAAAAATTGTGGCGGCGAACACCGCATACCGTGGTACTGTTTGCGCAGTGTCAGGTTCCGAGTGGGGCCTGCAACGTTAGAGTCTTGGCTGCGACCGCGGAGTGTGCGGCGGGCAAGGTTGGCGGATCAGGCGAGCGTCGCATGACTTCCGCGGAAGGTTTAGCTGGATGAATATCTTCGTAGGCAATTTGCCGTTTACGACGACCGATGACGAGCTCCATGAGCTCTTTGCACGGTACGGCGAGATCACCCGAGCCACGGTGATCAAGGACCGCGTGACTGGAAAGTCGCGCGGTTTTGGTTTTGTGGAAATGATGGACGACGAGACGGCTCGTCAGGCAATCGAGGCCCTGAACGGCTCCGACCTGATGGGTCGCGCGTTGACCGTCAACGAGGCGCGCCCGCGCGAGTCTCGCCCGCGTAGCGGTGGCTACGGCGGTGGCGGTGGCGGTGGCGGTGGCGGCTACGGCGGCGGTGGCGGTGGCTACGGCGGCGGTGGCGGCGGTGGCGGCTATGGCGGCGGTGGCGGCGGGCGCTACTAGACCTCAGGCGGCCGGCACGGAAGCATTGCTTCCGCGCTTAGCTCTTCAGAACTTCTCGCAGCCTCGCAGCGACGATCAATAAATCGTCGTCGCCCAGCGTGTTCGTCTGGAATGCGAGCTCCGCGCCTTCGACACGCGCCCAAATCGGCGGGTGACATTCGCTGAGGGCGGCGGCGACGCTCTCGGCCGTGTGCGCGCCGTCTGGGTCGAAGGTGACCACGGCGCGCCCCATGGCGGCGTCCACACGCGCCGCCATGCCGGGCACGCCGGCAAGTTGCTCGACCAGGGCGTGGGCGCGGGCGTTGCTGCTGTCCCGGACGGCCTCGTAACCGCCGCTGCGCCACTCGCGTAGCGCCTCGATCAAGGCGACGGCTTCCGCTCGATCCAGCTTGAAGCCGCGGCCGAACGCGTTGCCGCCGTGCAGCTCGAAGCCGATGAAGCCGTGCATCGCCGCCGCGCGGACCAGGTCGCGGCGGCCGCAAAGCAAGCCGGTGGAGTTCGGCGCGCCGAAATACTTGGCCCCAAAGCCGATCAGATCGGCGCCGGTGCTCACGGTCTCATTCATCAGGTGCGGTGGGTTCACCTGGCCGGCGGCATCCACGATCACGGGAACACCCCGCGCGTGCGCGATGGGGATGGCCTCGGACAACGGAACGCTGCCCCCGCGACCGTCATACGACGCCACGAAAAACGCGGCCGCCGTGTCGTCGGTGAGCGAAGCCTCGAAATCCTGCGGCTCGACTACCACGAGCTGCGCCCCCGCCACGCTCGGCATGCGGTCGTACTCATTGCGCTGGGGTGCCTGGATGACGACCTTGTTCCGCATCCCGGTCGTATCGGGGAGTTGGGCAATGAGCTCCTGGTCGTCGCCGGCCATGCACGCCGCGGTGCCGAGCACCATGGCCGCCGCGCAGCCGGAGGTCGGATAGGCCGCCTCGCAGCCCAGAGTCTCCGCCACCAGCTCGCCCACGCGCGTGAGCAGGGCGTCCAAATCGACGAATGACGCATTGGCGGACTCCATGGCGGCCAGTACGCGCGGGGAGAGCCGTGACCCGCCGAGCACCGTCTGATTGCCGCGGGCGTTCACCACCCGCTCCAGCCCCAAGTCGGCATAGACGTCGGATATCGCAGTGTCGTTGGGCGCCATTGCGGCTCGATTCGAGCGGTTCGTCGACCACGGACGATGGTAGGCGATTGCGCATCGGCGTGACACCGCGCACCGGACGGCGGAACATTGGGAGACACCGCCCGCCAACAGGAACACTGACCCGTGCCCACTCCTTCCGGCGGCAGACCGACCGTGCGGTCGATGCGCGGCATGGTGGCGTCGGCACAGCCGCTGGCAACCGCCGCCGGCGCGCGCATGCTCATGGCTGGTGGGAACGCCTTCGACGCGGCCGTGGCCACGGCGGCGGCGCTGGGCGTGGCGGAGCCCTATATGTCCGGCCTCGCCGGCATGGGCGTGGCCTGCTGTTACGTGGCCCGTGAACGGCGCGTGCGCGCGCTCGACTTCGTGCCGCCGGTGCCGCGCCGTCTCGAAACGGACGCGCGGTGCGGAACAGACTTGGCAACCGCGGCGCAGACGGCCGGAACGCCCGGGAACCTGGCCGGATGGTGGGAATTGCTTGGTCGCTACGGGAGTAAGTCGCCGGCGGAAGTGCTGCAGCCCGCCATCGAGCTTGCCCGAGAGGGCTATCCGCTCTCCCCGTTCGCCGTCGAGTTCCTGGAGATATGCATCGAGCGCCACGCCGCCCAAACCGAGTGGCTGGACGTGTTCACGCCGGATCGCGTGGCGCCCCCCGCCGGCTCGGTGCTGCGGCAACCCCACCTGGCGGCGACGCTGGAGCACATCGTCGCCGATGGACCGGGCGCCCTCTACGACGGACCGCTCGGCGCGGCGCTGGCGCAACACGTGCAGTCGCAAGACGGATGGATCGGCGAGGACGACCTGCGCGACGTGCAGCCACGCTGGACGGAGCCTCTGGCCACTCCATGCAAGGGCACCCATGTGCACACGCCGCCGCCAACCAGCGAGGGCATCCAGCTGCTGCTCACGCTGCGCATCGTGGAGGAGCATCTGGAGTCAAACGACGAGCCGTCGTACCTGGACGCGCTGGTCAGGGCGATCCGAGTGGCTGCAACAGCCCGAATCCGGCACACGAATGCATCGCGCGACGAGCTCATGGAGTTGCTCACCGACGACGCCATTGCGCGCCTGCGCGTCGACGCCGCAACCGCCCTTTCAAGCCGCACCAGCACGCTGGGCGAGGTCCACCCACCGCAGCACACGACGGCCCTAGCCACCGGCGACGCTCAGGGCAACCTCGTGTGCCTGACGCAGAGCCTGGGCGGCAAGTTCGGCTCGGGCTTGGTCGTGCCCGGCACGGGCATCGTCCTGAACAACCTGCTGGAGTGGGGTGACCGCGACCCGACCAGCCCCAACCATTTGTCCGGCGGCCGGCCGCTGTCCCTGCCCCTCGCGCCGACGATCGTCACGCGCGGGGGCGAGCCGGCGCTGGCCCTCGGAACGCCGGGCAGCTACACGATTTGCCAGGCCCAGGCGCAGGTGGTGGCGGGCATGCTGGCCTTTGGACGTGACGTGCAAACGGCGATCGAGGCGCCGCGCCTGCATGCGCACGACGGCGATCTGGTGCGCATCGAATCGCGGGCGCGGCCGCAGGTGGTCGAGGCGCTGCGCGCGCATGGCCACCGCGTGGAGATGGCTGAGGCGTTCGACCAGGCCATGGGCGGCATGCAAGGCGTCGCGCGGTCCGAGGCCGGGTGGCTGGAGGGCGGCGCCGACCCGCGGCGCGAGGGCTACGCCCTCGGCGTGTGACGACTACAAATGCTCCGATAAAGGCTGGCGGATCAACCCCAATCCGTTCGCCCTGAGCTTGTCGAAGGGGTAGCCGAACGGATTGGAGCACCCGTATGCCAGCGGGCCCTCCTACTTCAGAGGTTTCCTACCCGTGGTCGTCGTGGTGGGCGGACTCCGCATAGTGCTCGGCCAGCACGTCGCCGCCAAAGTCGTTGGTGAAGTCGCGCCACACCGAATGGACATGGTTTGCGCCGTCCTGGGTGTTGTCGTATTCGATCAGGAAGGTCGACCCCACCACGGCGTAGTAGTGGCCGTGTCCCGGCTCCTGGGGTCCGGCCCAGGCGAACGTGACGGCATCCAGACCGGCGCGCTCGATGTCGCGCCACGCGTTGGCGGCCATCTCGCCGGCCGACCGGTCGACGTAGTGCCGGATGAGCCGCACGAGCTGCTCGCGCGGCGCCTGGGCCATTTCGCCGAGGGCAAGACCCTGGGGCGCCATGCCGGGCTGGATCGCCCGGTAGTTCTTGGTGAGGATGTCGTCCGGCGCTTGGGGGTCGACCACGGCGTCGCGGCGCTGGTCGGGCGTGAGTTGGGTAAGCAGGCCGCGCGCGAGATCTTCTTCCGCCGCAAGAATGCGCAGACCCTGCTGTGGGCCGTGGCGCACTTCGGCCGGGTTGGCGCCGAAGAAGAGGGGCACGCACGCCAGATGCGCCTCCGCCACCACGGTGATGTGGGTCAGCAGATGATGGCCGCACACGCGCCAGGCCCAGCAGTCATCGCCGGGCTGGCCGAACACGCTGAGATGGTATTCCTCGGGATCGCGGCGCCACCGCAGGGGAAGGCCCTGCAGGCGCTCCCACTCGTCGAGGATGGTCTCCAGCGCCATGATCTGCTGGGCTTGGCGCCAGCCGCGCGGGCTCAGCCCGGTGGCCACCAGATCCAGGGCCGCGGTCCGCTGATCCGGCTGCATGGCATTGAGCGACAGGCCGCGCCGCGGCACCGGCGTGTAGTGCCAGACAAAGCGCTCGTCCCCGGCGAACGGGAACCTGGCCTCCGCCCGCTGCTCGGCGTCGAGCGCCTCCAGGAATCCCCGCGCCGCCGTCGTCATCGCCGACGCCGCCTGCGGCGCGTACGACGTCACGGCGGCCGAGCTCATAGCTCGGCGGCGGGAAGTACGGGACGGCCCTGGCGAACCTCGGCCAGCACGCGCGCCATCTCGATCGCCGCCAGCGCCGCATCGCCGCCGCGATTGCCGGCGCGCGATCCGCTGCGATCCACGGCCTGCGCCAATGTCTCGGCCGTCACGACGCCGTAGATCACGGGCGTTCCGGTATCCAGGGCGGCGCGGGCGATGCCCCGGGCCGATTCCTGGGCCACGTGGTCGTAGTGGGTGGTCTCGCCGCGAACGATGCATCCCAGGCACACCACGGCGTCGACGTCGCGGGAGGCGATGAGCTCGCGCGCCGTTATCGGCAGCTCCATGGCTCCGGGCACCCACGCGATGATCACGTCCTCGTCGGCCACGCCGTGCCGGCGCAACTCGCGCCGGCAGGCGCGGAGCAGGTGCGTGGTGAAGAACTCGTTGAATCGGGCGGCGACGATGCCCACCGAAAGCCCCGCGCCGTCGAGTGGCGGCTCGATGACTTCGCCGTCGGTCATCGCCGGGTCTTGATCAGACGCCATGGCCCATTCGCTGTCGTTTGGTTTCCAGATACCGCTGATTATGCTCCCCCGGCTCGACGGTGAGTGGGATCTGCTCGACCACGTGGAGCCCGTAGGCGCGGAATCCCTCGGTCTTCTTGGGGTTGTTGGTGAGGAGGCGCAGCTCGCGCAGGCCAAGGTCGCGCAGGATTTGGGCGCCGACGCCGTAGTCGCGCAGGTCCACGGCGAATCCGAGATGTTGGTTGGCCTCCACGGTGTCCAGGCCGTCGTCCTGCAGCTGATAGGCGTGCAGCTTGTTGGCGAGCCCGATCCCCCGCCCCTCCTGGCGCATGTAGAGCACAACGCCGCGGCCTTCGGCCTCGATGCGCCGCGTGGCGGCGGCGAGCTGGTCGCCGCAGTCGCACCGCAGCGAGCCGAACGCGTCGCCGGTGAGGCACTCGGAATGCACGCGGACCAGCGGCGGGCTTCCCCCGGCGACGGCGCCCTTGACCAAAGCCACGTGGTCCTCGTTCGTCGTGGTATCGCGGAAGGCGATCGCCCGAAACGTCCCGGCGGCCATTGGCAGCGAAGCTTCCGCGCCCCGGATCACGACGCGCTCGTTGAGACGTCGGTAGCGCACGAGCTCGCTGATCTCGATCGACGGGATGTCACGGTCGGCGAGGAGCTTGAGGGCATCCGCCGGACGGGCGGCGCGGCCCTCCGGCGTGTGCAGGGCGGTGAGCACGGCCACCGGCGGCAATTCGGCCAGGCGCGCCAGGTCTATGGCGGCTTCGGTGTGGCCGAATCGACGGAGCACTCCGCCGCTGCGCCCGCGCAGGGGCGCCACGTGACCCGGCTGGCGAAACGCCGCGGCGTCGCGCGACGGGTCGGCCAGGGCGCGGATGGTGCCCACCACACCCTGCAACGAGCCGGGCTGCGGCGGTTGGTCGATCAGGTCCACGGTGACGGTGAACGCGACCGAGCGGGCGCCGTGGTTGGTCTGCGACTCGATCATGAGCGGGATGCCCAGGGCGTCGAGCCGCTCCGGCGCCACGGGGACGTGGAGTTGGCCGGTGGTCAGGGTGCGCATTTCGGCCAGGGTCGCCTCGGTGAGGGGCGAGCCGGCGGTGACGAGATCCACGTCCGGCGGATCGCGGCCGTCGTCCACCACCGCCACGATCCCGCCCGCGGCGATGTGGCCGATTGCGGACTCGATCTCGGTCCCGGTCATTCCTCGTTCTCCACGTCTAGGAGTCCCGACCCCTGGAGCTGCGCGCGGCTGAGCGCGGCCTCCCGCGGCATCACGGCCATGGCGCGCTCGACGTACTTTGCCAGCACGTCCACTTCGAGATTAGCGCGATATCCGACCTCGGCGGATCCAAGCGTCACCAGCTCGCGGGTGTGGGGAATCAGCGCCACGCGAAACTCCTCGGCTGACGCATCGACCACGGTCAGGCTCACGCCGTCAAGGGCGACGAAGCCCTTGGGAACGACCTGGGCCGCGTGGTCGGGCGGCAGAGTGAACGTCACCATCTCGCTGGCTCCGTCGCGCTCGCGGCTGGCGATGGCGCAGGTGCCGTCCACGTGTCCCTGCACGATGTGTCCGCCGAAGCGACCGCCGGCGGGCAGCGAGCGCTCGACGTTCACGACATCGCCGATATCGAGCGCGCCCAGATTCGTGCGGCGAAGCGTTTCCGGCACGACCTCGACGGTCACGCGGTCACCGTCGATCCGCACCGCCGTGAGACACACGCCGTTGATCGCCACGCTGTCACCGATGCCCACGCCGTCGCCGAGCACCGGCGCGGCGACGACGAGGCGGTGCAGGCCCTGGTGGCTCGTGGTCTCGACCACTTCGCCCAACGCCTCGACGATGCCGGTGAACATGGTTCAGCCGCCCTCGGCTGCTGGGCGTCGACCGTGCAGCATGAGGTCCGGTCCGAGTTGACGCACGCTGGGGTCGTCCAGCGTCCACGGCAGGAAGCGGCCGGCCTCGGGCGGGCTGTCCAGCGCCGGGACGCCGCGACCCATCAGGCGCGGCGCGATGAACACGACGACTTCATCCACGAGGTCGGCGGCGACGAGCGCGCCCAGCAGGCGCGATCCGCCTTCCACCAGCACGTGGGCCAGGCCGCGCGCGGCCAGAGTCGTCAACGCATCGGCCAGCTCGACCCGACCCTCCGGTCCGCCGGCGACGCGCACGACCTCTGCGCCGGCGCGTTCAAGTCGAGCGCGGTCCGCGGCAGACTCGCGCGAGGTCATGACCAGGGTCGTCCCGGCCTCGCCGAGCATGCGCGCGTCGGACGCCAGCGAAGCCGCCGAGTCGAGGATCACGCGCAGCGGTTGACGTCCATCGTCCGGCGCGGGCCGCACGGTGAGCCGCGGGTCGTCGATGCGCGCGGTGGCCGATCCGACGATCACCGCGTCCACGCGGTCCCGCAGGCGGTGCGCCTCGGCCCGGGCGTCCGCGCTTGTGATCGATTCACCGCCGCGCGGGCCGGCAATCTTGCCGTCGAGCGTCATTGCCCATTTTGCCGTGACGAACGGCCGGCCGCGCGCGACCAGCGTCGAGAACGGCGCGATGAGCGCGTCGGCGTCGCGGTCGAGCAGCCCTACGTCCGTGGCGATGCCCCTGGCGGCCAGCGCCTCGAGGCCGCCGCCCGCTACGTGGGGATTCGGGTCACGCGTGCCAATGACCACGCGGGCGATCCCCGCGCGCTCGATGGCCTGTGTGCATGGAGGGGTTCGCCCCAGGTGATTGCAGGGCTCCAGCGTCACGACGAGCGTGGCGCCCCACGCTCGCTCGCCCGCAGCGGCGAGCGCCCGCGCCTCGGCGTGCGGTCCGCCGGGCGGAGCGGTCGCCCCTTCGCCAACCACGCGGTCGCCCTGCACGACCACCGCGCCCACGGGCGGCAGAGGGCTGGTGCGTCCTCGCACCGCGCGCGCAAGGTCGACGGCCCGACGCATCGCGCGCGCAAGGGTCTGCTGATCGATTGCGGGCGGTGTTTGGGTGCGGGTCATGGTCACCGACGATGTCATCCCCGTGCGAGAGTCCTCTAGGAAGCCCTCCGTCATTCCCGCGAAAGCGGGAATCCAGTCCGGTCGAACCTTTAGGCGTACTGGCTGGCTGGCGAAGAGCCGGCTCCGTAACCCGCCCCACCGAGATATGCAAACGTCTCCGCGGCGAGACGGCGGCAATTTCGGCGCGGCGCCAACCGTTGCTCCGCGAGTCGCCGAGACCTCAGCGCAACTATAGACGGGGCTGACGGTAGCGTTGGGCACGTGCTCGGCCGAGGCTTGTGTGGGACATTGCCGGTTGCACCGCACTAGGACTGCCCGCCATAGCAATGCCAGGCCAAGTTCCAGCCACGCAAGCCGCAGCGATTTTCGACTTCAATGGCACCCTCGTCACGGGCGAGGTGTGGCAGGCCATTGAGTCGTGGATGGGCGGGCGCAGCGCGTGGAAACGTCGCAAGACGCGAATGATGGTGCGCCAGTTGCCGGTCATCCTCGGGAGCAAGACGGGCCTGGTGAGCGCGGATTTCATGGTGCGACGCTGGATGCCCGCCGCCTGGGCGACCGTGGGCGGTATGGACGAACGTGAGCTAGCGGCGCTCGTGCAGCATGCCTGGGAGACCATCTTCCGCCCGACCCTGCGTGAGCCGGTGGCCGAGATGGTGCGCCGGCGGAAGGCCGAGGGCCACTGCACCGTGCTGGTCTCCGCCACCTACGAGCCATTCTTGGAGCCGGTGCGGAAAGCGTTGGGGTTCGACGTGGTGATCGGCACGCGGGTGGAGGTCGTCGCCGGCCGCGTCACGGGCCGGGTGATGGGCGACGCGGTGACGGGTCCGGAGAAGGTGCGGCGAGTCATGGCCATGGGGCAGGACGCCGATCCGCCCATTGACCTCGAACGCAGCCTCGCCTACGCCGACACCGAACGCGACCTTGACCTGCTGCAGCTCGTGGGCAACCCCGTGGCGGTGTGGCCGAACGCACGCCTGGCGATGGTCGCTCGGCGCCGACGGTGGCCGATCCTGCGCGACGCGGGATAGGCCGTGGCCAAGCATCCGGTCTGGGGACTCACCGGCAATATCGGCGCGGGCAAGTCCACGGTGGGCGCGATGCTGCGGGAGCTGGGCGCGCGCGTGATCGACTCCGACGCGACGGTTCGCACGCTGCTGGAGTCCAGCGGGGTGGTGCAGTGGGGGGTGCGGCACGAGTTTCCAGCCGCACGCCGATCCGACGGCGGAGTCGACCGCGCCGCGCTGGCACGGGTGGCATTTGCCGACCGGGAGCAGCTCACGCGCCTCGAGAATTTGCTGTACCCCGCCGTTGGTCTGGCGACCGACGCGATGCTGGCGGAGGCCACCGACGCGCCCGTCACGTTCATCGAGGCCATCAACGTGGTCGAGGGACCGTCCGGCATTCGCCTGGACGGGCTGTGGATCATCGAGGCCGATCCGGCGGTGTTGGTCGAGCGCGCTGTTGCCAGCGGACGCCTGTCACCCGCCGAGGTTCAGGCCCGTCTCGCGATGCAGTCCGGTCCGGACGAGAAGGCCGAAGCGTTTCAGCATCTCCGCCCCAAGCGGCCGATCGTGCGAATCAGCAACAATGGCTCGCTGGAGGAGCTGCGGACCCAGGTGACCGCCCGCTGGAACGACCTGCAGGCCGGCTAGTCCCGACCGACCTCGCTGGGGGAATTCTCGGCTTCGGTTTCCTGGGAGAGGCGGCAGCGCCACTTGCCCCGCATATAGAACAGCGACAGGATTTCCTGCGGCGATAGTCCCTTGTTGGTCAGATCGCGGACTTCGCGACGGATTCGATCGGATCGTTCGCGGGTGTTCTCCTGTCCCATCCTCTGGAACTCCCAAGCCTGGTCGGCGGCACAGCCAGCGCGGCTCGATAGTAGAGCGGCGCGTCGAGCGCCAGCAAGTGCGCGGCCCATCACGCGGCGCGCTCCAACCGGGCAAGGTCGGCCTAGTCGGACCACCCCAACACGCGGGTGACGGCATCCAGGTCGGGGGGCGCCGTGATCGGGTCGGCGGACTCGCGCAGGGCCGTATCCGGGTCCTTGAGACCGGCGCCGGTGAGCACGCACACGACGCGCTCCGGTGAGGCGGAGCCGCCCGCCTGCCGTTGCAGCAAGCCGGCAACCCCGGCGGCGGAGGCGGGCTCGACGAACACGCCCATTCCCTGCGCGAGCAGCCGATAGGCCTCCGCGATCGCCGACTCGGGCACGGCTTCGATCGATCCGTCGGAGGCGTCGCGCGCCGCCGCCGCCTCGTCCCAGTTGGCCGGATTGCCGATGCGAATGGCGGAGGCGTCGGTCACCGGCTCGTCGATCGGATGCCCGAGCACCATCGGCGCCGCGCCCGCGGCCTGGAATCCCCGCAGCATCGGAGTCTGCGTCGCCCGCTCGGCCTCCCGGTAGCCAACGAACCCACGCCAGTAGGCGGCGATGTTTCCGGCATTGCCCACCGGCAGATACAGCTCATCCGGCGCGTCGCCCAGCGCGTCCACGATCTCGAATGCGGCGGTCTTTTGCCCTTCCAGGCGATGGGGATTGACCGAGTTGACGAGCACTACGCCTTCGCGTTCGGCCAGCTGGCGCACGATGCTGAGTGCGTGATCGAAGGTGCCGGTCACGGCCACAACCCGCGCGCCAAACATTCGGGTCTGCGCCATCTTCCCCGAGGCGGTGGAGTCGTGGGGAACCACGCAAACGGTCATCACTCCGGCGCGGGCCCCGTAGGCGGCGGCCGACGCGGCGGTGTTTCCGGTGGAGGCGCAAATGAGCGCCCGCGCGTTGGCCTCCAGCGCCTTGGCCACCGCCACCACCATGCCCCGGTCCTTGAATGACCCCGTGGGGTTGCAGCCTTCGAGCTTGAGCCACACCTCGCGGATTCCGGTTCGGTCCTCCAGGACCGGCGCGCGCACCAGCGGGGTGCCGCCCTCGCCGATGGTGAGGTCCGGAACGGCGTCCGCGAAGGGCAGAAACTCGAGGTAGCGTTCGATGACGCCCGCGGGGACGCTCAGCGTCATTCGAGCAGGTCTTCGATGCGAATCACGCTGGCGACCTCCGGAACCACGTCCAGCGCCGTGATGCGCTGGATCGCCGGGCGCCAGTCGGCCTCGCGGGCGTCGTGCGTCAGCAGCACCAGTTCGGCGCGCCGGGCGTCGGGGTCGACTTCCTTCTGCAGCACCGAGGCGATGCTGATGGCGTGCTCGCCGCAGATGGCCGCGATGCGCGCCAGCACGCCGGGGCGGTCCTTCACCCAGAGGCGCAGGTAGTAGCGCGAGATCACGTCGTCCATCGGCAGCACGCGCACGGGCCGGTCCAGGAGCACGGGTATCCGGTTGTGCGCCGACCGTCGCATGTTGTGACCGAGGTCGATCAGGTCGGAGACGATGGCGCTGGACGTGGGCTCGGGACCGGCGCCGCGGCCCATGAACATCGCCCGCCCCACTAGGTCGCCCGAAATGCGCACCGCGTTGTACACGCCCTCGACCTGCCCCAGGAGAAAGTCGCGCTGCACCAGCGCCGGATGGACCCGGGCTTCGATCGTGTCGCCGCGGCGCTTGGCGATGGCCAGCAGCTTGATGCTGTAGCCCAGCTCCGCCGCGTAGGTGAAGTCGGCCTGCGAAAGCTTCGCGATGCCTTCCCGAAACACATCCGCCGGAGCGACGCGGCTTCGGAACGCCAGCGTGGCCAGAATGGCCAGCTTGAAGGCCGTGTCGTGGCCCTCGACGTCGTTGGTCGGGTCCGGCTCGGCGTAGCCCAGCTGCTGGGCTTCGGCCAATGCGTCGGCGTAGCTCCGGTCGTGCTCGGCCATCTGGGAAAGGATGTAGTTGGTGGTGCCGTTGAGAATGGCGTGGACTTCCTCGATCTCGTTGGCCGCCAGGTCCTGCCGGAACGGCCCGATGAGCGGGATGCCGCCGCCGACGCTGGCCTCGAAGTAGAGATCGAGTCCGCGGTCGGCGGCAAGCTGCAAGAGATCGACCCCGTGGGCGGCCATGACTTCCTTGTTGGCGGTGACGACGTGCTTGCCGGCTTCGAGCGCACGGCGCAGGTATTGCTGCGCGGGCTCGACGCCGCCCAGGACTTCAACGATGACGTCGACGTTGGGATCGTCGATCACGGCCGCCGCGTCGGTGGTCAGGCGATCGGCGGGAATCGAGGCGTCGCGCGGCTTGTTTGGGTCGCGCACGAGCGCGCGCTGCACGGTGATCGGACGGCCGAGCTGCCGCTCCAGCATGGCGGCGCGCGCGTGAACGTGGCGCGCAACCGCCGAGCCGACGTTGCCAACGCCGAGAAGGCCGAGTCCTATCCGGCTGGACATTCGTGGCTCACCCTGGCCCGCGGCACCCCAATGGGAGGCGGCAAGGGGCAGAATACCCGCCGCCCGCCGCGATGGGCGCGCTACGAGCTCCCCAGTGTCCGGGTTCCCGGACGGCGACCGGCGCCGTTGGCCGCGAGGCGGTGGGCAAAGCGCAGGCCCACGTCGTTCGAGGGGTAGTACTGCTCGTCATAGCCCGTAAGCGCAAATCCCGCCGCCTGGAGCGTGCGAATGGCCGGGAAATTGCGAGCTTGCACGGTGGCGCACAGGGCACGGCGGCCGCTGGTGCGAGCCGCCTCGACCGCCGCCCGCGCCAGGCGCACACCGAGGCCGCCCCTGCGAGCGCGCTGGCGAACCGCCAACATCCAGAGGGTGTCCACGGCGCGCGGCACGTCGGGCACGACCAGGGCGAAGCCGTCGACGCCGCCACCGGCCTCGGCCACGATCAGGGATCCCTGCTCCGGTTGCGGCGGGTCGGCCGACCCACCCCACAGCGGATCGCGCAGGGTGCAGGTGCGCGGGAGGCGCACCTGCACGAAGCCGACCATCGGCACATCGGCCTGGACGCTCGTCTGCAGCTGCCACACGTGGTCGGTCTCATAGGACACGTCCATGGCCCAACACGCCGCCCAATCGGAGGCCGTGCCGGGCCGCACGATGACGCGCGGACCGGAATCGCGGGTGCGGGCGGGACGGCGCAACGTGGCGAAGTCGGGCTGTGGCGGGGGGTGGGCGTTGTCGGCAGCCACGGTCCCCCAGGTAGCAACAGCACAGACGCGAATGGCCGATGGTACCCGGTGCCGTCCCCTCGGTTGGGCCAGCACGGTCGGGGTCACCCTGATCCAGACCAGGTCTCCCGATTCCCGTGGCCAATGCGTTTCAGCCGTGCTCGGGTCATCCTCGACCTACCGCTGTCATTCCTCGACCTACCAATGTCGATCCCAACCCACAGATGCCATTTCGACCCACCAATGTCATTTCGAGCGAAGCGAGAAATCTAAGGGGCGGGGAAGACGCACCACGTCCTTCGATTCCTCACTGCGTTCGAATGACAGCTCGGGTGCGACTCGGAGCAATTGACGGCCGACAGCGAGGCTAGCCCCCGCTCCGCTTCCGCAATTCGGTCGACGAGATGTCGACCCCAACCTCCGAGGCGGGAATGGCCTCAAACATATCGGCGGCGGACGGCGGCGCTCGTAGGTCATCGAGCCGGAGGAGCCGCTCGCCCACGCGCCGTTCGGCGACATGAAAGCGGGCGCCCAGCTCACGCAGTTCCGTCAAGGCTTGCGCAAACCCCTCCGCGTCGCCGTAGTAGCGGGGCTCGAGGATTCGGGCGGCGGTGTCGGCGCCCACCGCGAACGCCGTGCCGGGAAGGAGCCGGGCTTTTTCGACGAAGGTTGGCGCACGGGTGAGCACCGCTCGCGCTCGACCGCGAAACTGTGCGATCCGCGCGTCCAGCTCGGCGGCGCCAAGCGCCGGCTTGTCGACGTTCGTGATGGATATCTCGTAGGCCGCGAAGCCGGTGGTACGTCGCCGGGCGGCCTCCAGCAGCGCGGCGTGACCCTCGTGCAGCGGGTTGAACGACCCCGGCGCCACGGCGCCGGGCAGCGCTCCGCCCGCGCGCACTCGGCCCGCGCGGTCGACCGTAGCCCAAGGCTGCTCGCCGCGCGCGATGACGTCGCACGGATGGGCCAGCGGCACTGTTTCGATGCGAAGGCGTTCATTTGAATCAAGGGTGGCATCGACGTCGCCGCCGACCATGGCCTCCGCCAGGATGCCCAGGATCAGGTGCTCGGCGATTGACTCTTCTTCGGCGCGCGTGAGGGCGTTCTTGTGCATCCGGGTCGTCGCTTCCCAGCACTGAAAGCCATCGACGACCGCGACGTGGACGCGGTGGGAGCCCTGGCGCTCACGGTCGGTGACCAGGGCGGCGGTGGCGCCCAGCCCGAGCACCGGCACATGGGAAGTCTCACGCAGCCGCAACGCTCGCCGATACACGGCCTGCGCAAGCTCGCGCGAGGTTTCCACCGAGCAGCTCGTCGCCGGGGCTGCTCCAATCAACTCTGTCAGCGCGCGGCGACCATATGGCGCCTGCGCCTCCAGCACCGTGCGCGACGCGCCGGGACGCGTCAGCAGGCGCGGGATGACGCCCGACCCCCCGCCGGCGATCGCCAGCGCCACCATGGCGCGCGATGAGCGGATCGCGGCGAGGGCCGCCTCCAGTGCGGCGTCCGTGCTAGCCGAGGTCCACGTAGACGCGGCCATCGGCGACGCGAGCGGGGTAGGTCCTCACGCGGGCGCGCTCGGGAGCGTGCAGCGAGCGGCCGGTGCAGAGGTCGTATTGCCAGCCATGCCAGGGACAGCGAAGCACCCGGGAATCCGGGTCAAGGACGATCGGAGCGCCGGCTGCCGCAGCCGTGACGCGATGGCCCAGCGTGCCGCTCGACAGGGGCGCGCCCTGGTGAGCGCAGGTGTCGCGAAGGGCGAAGACCTCGTCGCCCCAACGCACCACGACGACGGCATGGCGTCCGACCTGCACGCGGTGCGCGCCGCGCTCGCCAAAGTCGGCGAGCGCCCCCACGTCATGCGCGGTCGAAGTCATAGAACGCCGCCGCGTTGCTGGACATGATGCCCTCGCGCATATCGTCCGGAACGATGGACGGCACCGCCCGGTCGGGCGCGTCGAAGTCCCAGTGCGGGTAGTCGGTGGCGAACATGAGGAAGTCGTCGCGCCCGAGCATGTCCATGATCTGCAGCAGGTGACGCGGGTCTTCCGGCTCCTCCATCGGCTGGGTGGTCGCCCGGAAGTGCTCGCGGATGTACTCGCTGGGCAGCTTCTTGAGCCACGGGACCTCGTCGCGCAGTCCCTTGTAGTTCTTGTCGAAGCGCCACATCAGCGCCGGCAGCCAGGCAAACCCGCCCTCGACCAACGCCACGCGCAGGTCGGGAAAACTCTCGAACACGCCCTCGGCCACGAGGCTGAGCACCTGGGCCTCGAAGGCCTGCGGCATGCCGGTGTGGTCCTCGATGTAGTACGACGGCCAGCCCGTGGCCGTGATCGGGCCGGGATCGCCGCCGAAGTGAATCCCCAGCGGCAGGTCCATGTCGCTGGCCGCGGCGAGGATTGGCCGGTACCGCCGGCGGCCGTAGGGCTCCGTGGCGCGGACGATCAGCAGCACCTGCACGAACCGCGGGTCGCGACCGGCGCGGCGAATCTCGGCGGCGGCCGCGTCGGGGTCCTCGGTGTTGACGACGATCGATCCACGCCAGCGCGGGTCGTGGTCCAGCCAGCGGGCAGCCGTCAGCTCGTTCACCGCGCGCGCGATCGCGTTGGCGAAGTCGAGGTTGCGCAGCGCCGAGACGGCATACAGCGGATTGAGTACGGCGGCGTCGATGCCCCAGCCGTCCAGGAGCTGCTCGCGGGCGAAGTCCGGATCGCCGCCGGGCAGGCAGCCGCTGGGCGGGAACGAATCGCGGCGCGCCGCATACTCATAGAGGCGCGGATAGACGTTGCCACCCGGCCCGCTGAATCCCGATTGCTCGATGTAGGCATGCCAGCGCGTGGCCAGGAACGGCAGCAGCTCGTCGATCGAGTTGACGTAGTTGTGGACGTCGGCGTCGATGAGCTTGAGCTGCGTCCTGGGCTGAGAATCGGTGCGGGCGTCAGCGGCGGGCAGCGCAGTGGTGACCATGGCGGGCCTCCTTGGACCCGATGGTGAGTGGGAGCGGGCGACTCGTCAAGACTCGGTGCGTGCCGGCCACTCCAACACAGATCTTGCGTAGCCCAGCATCCGCGGGCTACCAGTCGCCGGCGCGCTTTGGCATCACTCAGACTGACGGAAGTCCCGCCGCGTGCGCGGCGGCGGCCAGTGCGGCGTCAAGCGTGGCCAACGGCGCATCATGTCTTCGAGCCAGGGCCAGATACACGGCGTCGTATACGGACAGGCGATGGGATCGCGCCAGGGCTAGCACTTCGTCGAGGTCCGGCTCCGCAGCAGTCCGGATCGGCAGTTCCGCCAGGCCCGCCAACCGATCGTCCACCAGGTCCGCGGCGATTCGGCCTCTCCGCTCGGCCGTCAGCAGCACATTGCGCACCTCCAGATGCCAGAGCTGCGGGACCATGCCGCCACGCACTTCGAGCCGGGCGAGCGCGGCGTCCGCGCGCGGCTCACGCTCGTCATCCAAGACCCACGCCGCGGCCACGGATGCGTCCACGATCAATGACGTCACGAGCGGTGGCCTTCGTGGCGGGCAGCCAGGATTTCCTCCGTAGACATCTCGATGCGCGGCCAACGAGCGCGACGCCGGCGGAAGCGGTCCACCGCCGCCGTGAACTCCGCGCGCTCCTGTACCTGCGGAGGAATCAGGTGCGCAACTCGCCGACCGTGGCGAGTGATCGCGATCGACTCTCCGTGCTCGACGCTACGAAGCAATTCGGCCAAACGCGCCTTGGCCTCGGTGGCTGCAACTTCACGCATAGTTCCTGTTTCAACCAGTCAATATAACCGGGCAATTATCGCACGCGTCGCCACCCAACCGGACGCGCGGAGCCCGGCTACGTCAAGCTGTAGATCGCGCCGTATTTCTGGGACAGGTGGTCCATGAGGGCGTCGACGCCGATGGGCTCGCCGGTGACGTGCTGCACCAACTCGGCCGCCGTGAAGACGCGGCCGTGGCGGTAGATCGAGTGGCGCAGCCAGTCGTGGAGGGTCGTCAGGTCGCCGCGGCGAATGCGTTCGGGCAGGTCCGGCAGCGCGCGGCGGGCCGCGGCAAATACCTGGGCGCTGATGAGGTTGCCCAGCGTGTAGCCTTGAAACGCGCCGCCGATGGCGCCGTGGAACCAATGCACGTCCTGCAGCACGCCGTCGCGGTCGTCCGGAGGCTCGACGCCCAGATCGCGTGCGTAGCGCGCGCGCCAGGTCTCGGACAGGTCGCGCACGTCCAGCCGTCCGTCGAGCAGCTCCAGCTCCAGGTCGAAGCGCAGCATGACGTGCAGGTTGTAGGTGACCTCGTCGGCGTCGGTGCGAATCAGCGACGGCTGCACGTAGTTGATCGCGGGGTAAAACTCATCCAACGGCACCGACCCCAGCTGGCCCGGAAACGTGGCTTGCAAGTGCGCGTACTGTCCCTCCCAGAAATCCAGGCCGCGCCCCACGAAGTTTTCCCAGAGCCGCGATTGGCTCTCGTGCATGCCGTTCGAGGCGCCTTCGCCAAGCGGCGTGCCCTCGAACGCCGGATCGACGCCCAGCTCGTAGAGCGCGTGGCCGGCTTCGTGCATGGCGCTGAAGAGATGCTCGCCGAGGAAATGCTCGTCGGCCCGCACGGTGATGCGTACGTCGTCCGAGGCGAAGGTGGTCATGAAGGGATGCGCCGTGTCGTCGATGCGACCACGGTCGAAGTCGAAGCCCATCAAGTCGACCACGCGACGGGCGAAGTCGCGCTGCGCGCCGATGGGGAAGCGCTGGCGGACCGCGGCATCGTCGTTCCCACCCGCGGCGGCGATCCGCTGCAGCAGCGGGACCAGCCGCGCGCGCAGTTCCGCGAAGAGGGCCGATATCTCGGAGGCGGTCATGCCCGGGTCCTGGCGGTCGATCAGCGGATCGGCGACGTGCTCCGCGTTGGGTGTGAAGTCCGAGAGTTGCCGGCTGAGGTCGAGCGTGCGTTCGAGCACAGGCCGGACGGCCGCGAAGTCGTCGGCGGGCCGCGCCTTGATCCAGGCGGCATATGAGGCCGCCGCATGCTCCTCGAGCGCCGCGGCGAAATCGGCAGGCACGCGCACGTCGCGTTCGTAGTCGCGCCGCGTGACGCGGATCAACGCGGCGTCGGGATGCTCCGGCGGCAGGCTGTCCGCACATGGCTGCAACTCATCGAGCAGCGCGCCGATGGCGGCGTCGGTGAAGGCGGCATGGGCCAGCCGTTCGAGCGTGGCGATATGCCGCCCACGGGAAACGGCGCCCTTCGGGGGCATGTAGGTGGTCTGGTCCCAGTGCAGCACGGAGGCCGCCGCGCGCAGGTCGCCCACCTCACGCAGCCGGAGGCGCAACTCGTCAAGCTTTCGGTTCATGAGTCCTCCACTCCGTCATTCCAGCGGAGACTGTCCTCGCGAAGGCGGGGAGCGGGAATCCACCCCGCCATCATCCGCGCTCCATTTCGTCATTCCGAGCAACGCGAGGAATCTAAGGGGCGCGGAGCCTGCACCAACGTCCTTAGATTCCTCCCTGCGGTCGGAATGACAGTTTTGGCGGTCGGAATGACAGCCTTACCCCCTCGATCACGGGGCAGTGCTATCGCCTCCCTCACGTGACGCGGGCGTCGGCCGCGGGCTCTGCGACGGGCGAGAACGCGCGGGCGATGGCGGGCCACGGGTCGTCGAACATGACCTGCGCCGCGAATGGATCGGTGACGCAGACCGAGGTTGCGCCGGCCCTCAGCGCCGCCGTTTCGTCGTCGTCGGTTCCGGGACCGTCGAAGATGTTGCCGTAGCGCACGCGCACGGTGATGTGCTTGCCGTCGACGATCGGCTCCTCGGTCGGGCGCAGACCCTCGAACAGGGTGAAACGCGCCGGCCGCGTGAGCCGCGCAGGCTCCGTGGCCGCGAACCCCTCGGGCGTGTTGATATTGACAAGCAGCGGCCGCCCCAGGACGCCATGCGCATTGGCCGCGGCGACGAAGCGCGCCACCGCGGCGGCGATGGCCCGCTTGTCCTCGGGCGAGTGCGGTGCGTGGGACACGGCGATGCCGGCGAACCCGCGATCGAGCGCCACGCGCGCCGCGCCCATGGTTCCCGAGCTCACATAGCCCTGCACGCCCGTGTTCCAGCCGGGATTGATGCCGGACACGATGACGTCCGGCTCGCGATCGAAGCCAATGGCGCATCCCAAAGCCGCCAGGTTGGCCGGCGAAGCATCCGCCGTGAATCCGGGAACACTTGTGCAAATCCCAGCCGGCGGCCCAGCTCGCTGCAAATGGAACTCAGGTGTCAGCGAGACGGACATGCCGGCGCCGCTGTAGTTGCGATCCGGCGCGTAGACGCGAACCTCGCCCAGGGGCTCCAGCGCCTCCGCCAGCGCCCACAGCCCCCGGTCCTGGATGCCGTCGTCGTTCACGACCAGGATTCTCATGTGCCGATCCCAGGTTTTGCCCACGCCGCCGGGCGCACAGTAGCCGACCGCGCGCGGAACGGCCGCGCAAACTCGCTGCCCGCCGCCCTTCGCCGCCGTTCCTAGGCCGGACTCGACGCTTCACCGCGAAGCAGCTGGAGGTCGCACAGCCGGCGGTAGTGGTCATTGCGGTCGTAAAGCTCATCGTGTCGGCCGCTGTCCTGCACCCGCCCGCCGTCCAGGAAGACGATGCGGTCGGCTTGACGCACCGTGGCGAGCCGGTGCGCGATCACGAGCGTAGTGCGCCCCGCGGACGCCCGTTCGAGACTTTGCTGCACCAGCCACTCGGACTCGGCGTCGAGCGACGACGTGGCTTCATCCAAGATCAGGATTCGCGGGTCGCCCACGATGGCGCGGGCAATGGCGATGCGCTGCACCTGCCCACCCGACAGCCTCACCCCTCGCTCACCGATGTTGGTGTCGTAACCGTGCTCCAGGGCGGTGATGAAGTCATCGGCGTTGGCCAGCACCGCGGCTCGGCGGACATCGGCCTCGGTGACGGTCTCGCGACCAAGCGAGATGTTCTGCGACACCGATCCGTCGAACAGCGTGGCGTCCTGAAACACCACGCCGATGCCCTGTCGCACCGACGTCGCGCTGGCTTGCCTGATGTCCTGCCCGTCGATCGCAATCCGGCCCGCGCGCGGCTCGTAGAACTTGAGCATCAGGCTGATGAGCGTTGATTTGCCCGCGCCGCTCGGTCCGACCAGGGCCACCTTCTCACCGGGTGAGGCGGCAAACGTCACCCGGTGCAGCACGTCTTCGTCGCCGTAGGAAAACTCGACATTCTCGACCTGGAGTTCGCCGCGCGACACCGCCAACGAACGGCCGGCCGCATCGTCGAGCTCTCGCGGCGAGTCCAGGAACCCGAACACCCGGCGGGCGGTGCCGAGCACGACCTGGATTTGGACGAAGTCGTTCAAGGTGTTTCTCACCGGCCCTCCGACTTGCAGCAAGTACTGCCCCGAGGCCACCAGGAACCCGACCGCCACCGTCCCGGCGACAACCGCGTCCGCCAGAAGCGCCCAGATCGCGATCAACGCCGCCCAGTAGGCCAGGTGCGACATCTGGCTCAGGCTCTCGAGCAGCGCGACCCGAACGCGCGCCCGCCACAAGCCTCGAGTCTCGGCGTCGAGCCGTTCGCCGGCCCACCCCTGCCGGTTGAAGGCCTTCACGTCGCGGGCGCCGCCCACCAGCTCCGTCATCACCGCCGAAAGGCGCCCCATCGCGCCCTGCACTCGCGCGCCGGCCGCCTGCGTTCGCCCTCTGACGCGCGTCGCCATCAGCGCGTGGATCGGAAGCGTCGCCACGGCGATGAGTCCCAGGCGCCAGTCGATGGCGAACATGATGACCAGATACCCGGGCATCCGCAGCGCTTGCGCGAAAAGCAACGATCCGGCGTGCAGGTAGACGGTGGAGATCACGGCTGCGTCGGCCGTGAGGTGCGACACGATCTCGCCCGTGCGTCGCCCGCGCAAAGCGCCGATGGGAATGCGCTGTGCCTGTCGCAGGATGTCCTGGCGCATCCGCGACATCGCGCCCTCGGCCGCCCGCGTATGGGCCCAATGCCCGAAAACGGCGGCGAGTCCGAGCCCGACTCCGCAGCCCGCGATCCCGAGCAGCGTGGGAATCAGCAGGGCCCGGTCCTGCCGCCCGAAGACGTCGTCGATGAGGACGTGCAGCAGCCATGGGCGCGTGATCATCACCGCGGAGTTCCCGGCGGTCACCGCCGCGGCGATCGCGTAATCGACGCGCGACCCGCGTAGATACGCCCACAGGCGCGCGGCGATCGCCCAATCGGACAACGCTCGTGGCGCGTCCACGCCAGGCGCCGCCGCGGTCACTGCCCACAGCCCTTGCCGCGGTTCATTCGTCCCGCGCCCCGCCGGTCGGTTGCATCTGACGGTCGCACAGCTCGCGGTAGAGGCCGCACCGCTCGTAGAGCTGGGCGTGGCGTCCGACGTCCAGCACGCGACCCGCGTCGAGCACGACGACCTGGTCCGCCTGGTGCACGGTGGACAGCCGGTGGGCGATCACGAGCGTCGTGCGGCCCTCACGCGCGCGTTCCAGGCCCCGCAACACCAGGTGCTCCGCTTCGGCGTCAAGGGCGGACGTGGCTTCGTCGAGCACCAGCACGCGCGGATCGCCGGCGATGGCGCGCGCGATGGCGATGCGCTGCGCCTGGCCGCCCGACAAGCGGAGGCCCCGCTCGCCGACCTGGGTGTCGAATCCGTCCCGCGTGGCCTCGATGAAGTCGGTGGCGGCGGCAATGTCGGCTGCCTGGGCTACGTCGCGCTGCCCGATGCCTTCGCGTCCGAACCGGATGTTCTCGGCAATGGACCCGTGAAAGAGCACCGGATCCTGGAACACGACGCCGACGTGTCGCCGCGCCTCCGTCGCACTTGCGGCGCCAATGTCCTGCCCGTCGAGCCGAATCTCACCGGCGCTTGGCTGCAGGAATCGCAGCAGCAGGTTGACGACGGTCGACTTTCCGGCGCCGCTCGGACCTACGATCGCCGTCGTTGAGCCGCCGGGCACCCGAAACGACACGTCCGTTAGCACCGGCGTGCCGGCCATGTATGCCGCGCCGACTCCGCGGAATTCGACATCGCCGCGGGAAACGGCCAGTGGCTTCCCGTCGCCGGCGTCGTCTTCGGCCGGCGTGTCCAGAAAATCGAAGAGTCGCCGCGCGGCGCCCACGGCGTGCAACAGGTCCACGTACGCCATGGTCATCGGGGTCACCTCGCGGTTGAGCCACGAGAGATAGCCCGCCAGCGCCAGCGCGAACCCGATCGTCACCTCGCCGCCGAAAATCGGCTCCGCCAGCACGAGGAAGATCGAGGCGTAGGCAATCCAGAAGATGGTCGTGGTCACCCACGTCCATCCTCGGACGAAGCCCTGATAGATACGGGCATCGCGCAGCGCCCGCAGCAGGCGCCGCAGTCGTTCGAGCGACCACGCCTGGCGATTGAACGCGCGGATGTCGCGCATGCCGGCGATTAGCTCGGTGGCCAGGCCGCCAAGCTCGCCGGTGGCCGACTGGACGTGCTGCGCGGAGCGCACGTGGTGCCCCTGGCGGAGCCGCGGCAGCAGCATGTACACCGGAACCAGCACGGCCGCGAGCACCCCGAAGCGCCAGTCAATCACCGCCACGACGATGACGATGCCGAGCACCGAAATGGCGGCGGATAGTCCTCGGCCATAGGCGCGCTCGTAGGCCTCCGCGATGGCGGCCGAGTCGGCGGTGAAGTGGGTCACCGTGTCGCCGGTGCGGTGCCCGCGAAAGTAGGCGAGCGGCAGGCGTAGCACCTGGTCCATCAGCGCCCGACGCAAAACGTTGGCGGCCTGCTCGCCGGCGCTCGTGAAGAGATAGTTGGCGGCAACGGCGCCAACCGACCCCGCGATCGCCAGCGCGCCGATGGCAATGAGCAGCGGCGGCAGCAGGCTCACGTCGCCGCCGATGGCGACGTCGTCAACCAGGGCCTTGATGAGCAACGGCGTCGGCAGCTCCGCGCCAACCGTCACCAGTGAAGCCAGCACGGCGCCCAGCTGCGCTCTCCAATGCGGGCGGAGATAGGACGCCATGCGGCGAGCCGTGCCAAATACGTGCACGGGCTGCCGGCTCATGTGCCCTCGGACTGAAGCTCCGCCGAACCTGGCATCGGGTCGAAGAGCGCCCGTCTCGTGCGAGGCCCGACTGCCGTCAGGTACTGCCCAGGTGTGCGATCGGCGCCGCTAGCCGGCGGCATCGAAGCCGAGGGTGTCGTGCGCGCGCGACGCAATGACCGGCCGTACGGCGTCCAGGAAGGCGTCCACGGGCATGCCCTTGAGGTCCTCGCCGGTGCGCAGACGCACGGAGACGTGGCCCGCGGCGATGTCACGGTCGCCGGCGATGAGCATGTAGGGCGCCTTTTGCAGCTGCGCGTCGCGGATTTTGCGATTCATGCGCTCGGACCGCGCGTCAAGCTCCGCGCGGAGCCCCGCGGCCCGCAACTGCTCGACCACGCCTTGGCCGTATTCCGCATGGCGGTCGGCAATGGGAATCACCACGGCCTGCACGGGTGATAGCCAGACCGGAAACGCCCCGGCGAAATGCTCGATGAGGATGGCCGTGAACCGCTCGATCGTTCCCATGATGGCGCGGTGGACCATCACCGGACGCTCGCGGCTGCCGTCGGCGGCCTCGTAGGTGATGTCGAACCGTTCGGGCAGATTGAAGTCCACCTGGATCGTCGTGAGCTGCCAGGTGCGCCCGATGGCGTCGACCAGATGCACGTCGATCTTTGGCCCGTAGAAGGCCGCCTCGCCCGGGACGCGGCGGAACGCCAGTCCATGCCGATCCAAGGCCTCGACCAGTCCCTGCTCGGCCAGCTCCCACAGCTCGTCGTCCCCGGCGTATTTGTCGCGGTCGTCGTCGGCCCGCACGCTCACGTCGATGGCGTAGTCCGAAAACCCGAACGTGCCGAGAATCATCTGGGTGAGATCGATGACGCCGCTGACCTCGTCCACGAACTGGTCCCGGCGGCAGAAGATGTGGGCGTCGTCTTGCGTCATGCCGCGCACGCGCAGCGCCCCGTGCAGCGTGCCCGAGCGCTCGTAGCGGTACACGGATCCAAGCTCGCCCAGTCGCAGCGGCAGGTCGCGATAGCTGCGCGTGCCCGACGCGAAGATCTGCACGTGGAAGGGGCAGTTCATCGGCTTGTTGATGAACGTCTGGTTTTCCAGCTCCATCTCCGGGAACAGCCCGTCGGCGAAGAACTGCGTGTGACCGCTCGTTTCCCACAGCCCCTTGCGGCCGATGTGGGGCGAGTAGACGAGGTCGTAGCCGCGCCGCCGGTGCTCGGCGCGCCAGAAGTCTTCCAGCGTCTCGCGGATGACCCCGCCCTTCGGATGCCACAGCACCAGGCCCGCGCCAACGAGCGGATTGAATGAAAACAAGTCGAGCTGGCGCGACAGGACGCGATGGTCGCGCTTCTTGGCCTCTTCGAGCCGTTGCAGATGCGCCTTGAGCTCGGCCCGCGTGGCAAAGGCCGTGCCGTAGATTCGCTGCAGCTGCGGTCGCCGCTCGTCCCCGCGCCAATAGGCGCCCGCGATGGACAGCAGCTTGTACGCGCCAATCTCACCTGTGGAAGCAAGGTGCGGCCCGCGGCAGAGGTCGACGAACGGCCCGGACGTGTAGGTGGTGAGCGTTTCGTCGGGCGGCAAGTCGTCGATCAGCTCAATCTTGAAGGATTGGCCCTGCTGGCGAAACTGCTCGAGCAACTCCGAGCGCTCATGCTCGGCGTACTCGAAGGGGTAGTCCGCGGCCACGTGCTTGCGCATCAGCGCTTCGAACTGCTTCAAGTCATCGGGCGTGAGCACGCGCGGGAGCAGAAAGTCGTAGTAGAAGCCGTCGTCCGTGGGCGGCCCGATGCCGAGCTCGGCGTCTGGAAAGACGTCGAGCACGGCTGTCGCCAGCACGTGCGCGGCGGAGTGCCGCATGCGATAGAGCGTGTCGTTCATGGGAGAGATCCTAGGTCGGGTGAGCGGCGGGCCGAACCCCGCCGAGAAAACAAAATCGCCCGGCGCTGCCGGGCGAGGCCCCCGAGACGCGGCGCGCTGGCCGCGACATGGCGGGGGCTAGATAGTGACGCGGATTTCACCCAGAAGTGGGCGGTCGTTTCGGCTACAAATCACCATGGCGGGATGCTATCACAGCCCCTCGGCCTCCCACTCGAACTCCAACTCGCCGATCACCACCGTGTCGCCGGGCTCGGCGCCGGCCTTTTCGAGGCGCGCGGTGACGCCGCTGCGGTCGAGTCGGCGCTGGAAGTAGTCGGCTGCATCCTGGGTGTTGAGATTGAGCTGCCGCGCCAGCCGTTCGAGCGTCGGGTCGCGGATGACATAGGCCCCGTCCTCGCGACGAAACAGCCGTGGGGCCTCGTGGACCGGCTCGGGGCGCAGCACCGGCGGGGCCGTCGGCTGTGGGCGCTCCGGCTCGGGCGCCTCGGCCAGCGTGCCCAGCGCGCGTTGAGTCAGCGTCGGGACTCCCTCGCCGGTGGCCGCGGACACCGCCACCGGCTCACAGGCGCGCTCGCGGCACTCCGCGGCAAAGGCGCTCCATTCGGCGCGAGATTCGGCAAGGTCGATCTTGTTGAAGGCCACGATCTGCGGCCGCGACTCCAATCCGGCGCCGTGGCTTGCCAACTCATGATTGATGGCGTCCAGGGCCTCGATCGGCGTTCGCTCCAGGCCCGAGCCGTCGACGACGTGGATGAGCACGCGCGAACGCCTGGCGTGTCGCAAGAATTGAGCGCCGAGACCCGCACCCTCGCTGGCGCCCTCGATCAGCCCCGGCAGATCGGCGACGACCATGTGCGTGTCGCTGGCCGCCACGACGCCCAGGACGGGCTGCAGCGTGGTGAAGGGATACGGCGCGACCTTCGGCCGGGCGTCGCTGATCCGGGCCAGGAGCGAGGATTTGCCCGCATTGGGCGCGCCGACCAGTCCGATGTCGGCGATCAGCTCCAACTCGAGGCGCAGGTGGCATTCGTTACCGTCCGCGCCGCGCAGCGCAAGGTCCGGGGCCGTGAACCGCGACGACTTGAAGCGCGCGTTTCCGCGTCCCCCGGGACCGCCGCGGGCGACCACCTCGACCTGTCCGGGGTCCACCAGGTCGTGCAGCACGTGCGAGGCCGCGTCGTCATACACCACGGTGCCGAGCGGGACGTCGATGGTCACGGGCTTGCCGTCCCTCCCCTGGCGCCGGCTGCCCTGGCCGGGCGCGCCATTCCCGGCGATGAATCGATGCCGATACTGCAGGTGGGTGAGCGCGTGCATGTTCGCGCGCGCCCGGATCAGCACGTCGCCGCCGCGGCCGCCATCGCCCCCGTCGGGTCCTCCGAGCGGCACGTGCTTCTCCCGCCGGAAGCTCGCCGCGCCGTCGCCGCCGCGCCCGGCGCGCACGTAGACGCGGGCTTGGTCGAAGAAGTTGGCGGTGGAATCAGGCATGAGACCGGTGCGGCTGCGGTGTACGGCAATTCTGCCGCACGAGGTCGACCAAGGTACCGGGCTAAACTTTGACCACCGCACGCCGACGGAGATCTATGCGCATCCTGGCCCTGGCCGTATCGCCCGGCGACGCCGAAATGTGCTGCGGCGGCACGCTGGCGCGCGTGGCGGCCACGCGGGGCGCCGTGGCGATCTGCACGCTGGCCAACGGCAACAGTCTGGGCGGTGACGTGCCGCCGCGGGAGCTGGCCGACGCGCATCGCGCCGAGGCGGAGGCCGCGGCCGAGTCCCTGGGCGCGGAATCCTTCTGGTTCGGCCACTCGGACTTCAGCGTGGCCAACGACGCCGTGACGCGGATGCAACTGGTCGAGGTGCTGCGGACGTTTCGGCCGAACGCCCTGCTCGCGCCGGCGTCGGTGGACACGCAGCACGACCTGCGCGACGCCTGGCGTCTCGCGCTCGACGCCGCGCACCTTTCAGCGACGCCCAGCGCCCGCACCGACCAGGATCCCCTGGACGCGCCGCCCGCGGTGTTCGCCTATCAGGCGCGATGGTTCGAGGGCTTCACCCCCGACACCTACGTGGACGTGAGCGACACGATCGACGCGAAGCAGACGGCTATTGCGCACCTCAAGACGCTGGCGCAGTGGTATATGACGCGGCGAGGGATCGACATCGCCGAGGCGTCCGAGACCGTGTCGGCGTACCGCGGACTCCAGGCCGGCGTGGACTTTGCCGAGGCCTTCGCGGCGGCGCCAATCGCCGGCAGCTCGGCGACCACGCGAATACTTCCGTAGCAACCCCCGCATGAAGCGACCGTTGCGCACCTCCTCGTCACTCCCACCCTTCGTTCCGTCATTCCCGCGAAGGCGGGAATCCAGCCCCCACCCAACCTGGACCACGCATCGGGTTCCGCACATACATCCCGCGTCTGACCTGGTGTTGCCAAGGTCTCCGTGAACGGACCGACCGACAGCCGGCGGTCGCTCGAACGGCTGTTCGGCGCCGGCGGCGTCCTGGCGCGAGTGCTGCCCGAATACGAGACCCGCGCCTGCCAACTCCAGATGGCCGAGTTCGTGGAAGACGCGCTCGCCGCCGGCCAGCATGCGCTCGTCGAGGCCGGCACCGGCACCGGCAAGTCGCTGGCCTACCTGGCGCCGCTGCTGCGCGCCAAGTCGCAGGCCATCGTGAGCACCGCCACCAAGGCGCTGCAGGATCA
>DAOUHO010000091.1:0-14277 GCA_034428595.1 Chloroflexota bacterium
GGGGGGGGGGGTTCGGGAACCGCCCCTACCAAAATGAGGCGACGATCCGCGGCCCGAGCATTGGAGGCGGCTGGTGGAGGCTGAGTTTCGCGTCTACCGCGGCGACGACGACGAGGTGCGGGCGCTGCGGCGCCGGATACCCTCCGAGCTGTTTCCCACCTGTGAGCACCTGCTGGGCCGCTGGCAGGACGCCGGCTTGCCGCTGCGACCCACCGCGCGGGGGTTTGCCTTGCAGGCGCCGCTGGAGGAGCGGCTGCAGAGCATTGCGTGGGTCTATGCGCCCGATGCCCGGCACCGCGAACCGCGCCTGGAAGTGGCCCTCGACCTGCTGCGCCGCCGCGGCGTGCCCGCGGAGGACCTCGACACGCTGCGCGAGCGCCTGGACCACTATGCGGACGTCGAGAGTGCCGCAGGCCTCGCGACCGTCGAGATCACAACCTCGCTTTCGACGGAAGACGCCGAGCGGCTCGCGGGCGCGCTGGTGCAGTTCGCGCGTTCGCTCAGCTGAGGCGCGGCGCGTCATGAGCCGGATGCCCCGCTCACGCAAATGGACCACGCTGGCGGTGGTCATGACCAGCGTGTTCATGGCCACGCTCGACTCCAGCGCCGTCAACATCACGCTGCCCACGCTGGCCGTCGAGCTGGACGCGACATTCGACGCGCTGCAGTGGGTGGTGCTGGCGTACTTGCTGGTCATCACCGGGCTGCTGCTGCCGTTCGGTCGCGCGGCGGACGTCCTGGGACGGCGGCGATTCTTCGTGGCCGGACTCGCGATCTTCGTGGCCGGCTCGCTGCTGTCGGGCATGGCGGTCAACGTGTGGATGCTGGTGGCGTGTCGGGTTTTGCAAGGTCTTGGCAGCGCCGCCACGCAGGCCATCGGCGCCGCGCTGGTGATCGATGCATTTCCGGAAAACGAGCGCGGCCGCGCCATGGGCTGGGTGCTCAGCGCGGTTTCCGCCGGTCTCGTCACCGGGCCGCTCGCCGGGGGCGTGCTGGTGGGCACGATTGGCTGGCGCTGGATCTTCTACCTCAACGTGCCAGTCGGCCTGATCAGTCTGGCGTTCGGGCTGCGGTCCCTTCCGTACAGCGCGCCCGTTGGCCCGCGGCGATTCGACTTCCTCGGGGCGGCCTCGCTGGTGGCCGGCGTCATGCTGGTGCTGTTTGGGCTGAACCGGATTCAGGTCGCCGGTCTGGTGGCGCCGCTGGCGCTCGCGCCATTGCTCAGCGGATTTGCGCTGCTCGGTGGATTCCTGGCGTGGCAGCGCCGCTCGCCCGCGCCGACGGTCGATCTGGGGATGTTCCGCGTGCGCGAGCTGAGCGCGGCCACCCTGGCGGCCTTTCTGGCATTCGCCGGGCTGTCGTCGCTCGTCCTGCTGCTGCCGTTCTATCTGCAACGCGGCCTTGGGCTGACTCCTATTCAGGTCGGGCTGGTACTGGCGACGATCCCGGCGCTGATGGGGTTGCTCGGACCACCGTCCGGGGCGCTCGCCGATCGCCTGGGGCCGCGCCCAGTCGCCTCGGTGGGCGTGGCGCTCACCGCAGTTGGGCTTGCGCTGATGGCCACCTTGGGGGACGCCGCCGGTCCGGGCGACGTGGTGGTGCGGACCCTGGTGACGGGCGTGGGACTGGCTCTCTTCAACAGCGCCAACGCCAGCTCGCTCATGGGCGCCGCCGCGCCGCGCCATCGGGGCCAGGCCAGCGCCACCATGTCACTGGCGCGGAATACCGGGCAGTCGGTGGGCCAGGCGCTCTGGGGCACGTTGTGGGGTGTGCTTGCGGCGGGACTGCTGGGCGTCGCGGTTGTCGGGGATCAACCGCTGGACACGGCCTTCGACGCCTTTCGCGTGACGTGGGCGGCGGCCGCGGCCGTCACCCTGCTGGCGCTCGTCGCCTCACTCGCCCGCGGGCCCGGTCGCGCCGACGTGGGTTCCTCGGCAGAGTCTTCTAGGCCGGGCGCCTGATTTCGATGATGTTCGGCGGCGCCGCCGTGGGATCGGAGATGGCGTCCGCATCCGGACGTAACGGGTCCGGCGATCCGCCGCCCGGTCCGCGCAGCCGGCGCAGAAAGTTGAGGGCCTTGCGCGTATCGCTGGCGATGCGCGGAGCGACCGAGGTTCGCACCCGCCAGCGAAAGAGCCAGTAGGTAAACGACTTGTAGGCCGGCCAGGCGAGGCGCCGCGGCGAGTCTTTGCCGCGCTCCTCCGCGTAGGCTGCCAGCAGGTCCGACAGCGAGCGTCCATAGATCCGCTCGTGGATCCCAAGGCTCGCCGACGCGTCGAGCGCATGGGCCTTTGCCAACTCGAGCTCGGCAGCGCAATGCAGCGCTTCCTCGACGGTGACGCCGTAGAAGTAGTTGAGGTAGGCGGAATAGCCCTCCGGCCCCAGGGCGTCGCGAAACTCGGCCTCGGTCAATGGAATCGGCGGTTCACCGGTGAAGAGCAGCCGGTCGCGCTCGCCGGCCTTGGCGCCGCCGCCAGCGGTAACCAGGCGTTCGATGACCAGCAACAGGTCCAGCGCCTGCCCGTCGATGAGATACACCAGCCGCCGCTGCCGCACGACCTCCGATCGCAGCGTCCACACGCCGGCCGCACGGAGCGCCGCCAGGTACCAATGCGCGCCGAGGGCCAGCTCGGCCCGATACCGCTCGAACGGCCCGGTCGCGTGCAGCGGTGCGTGATCGGTCATCACCGAGCCCGAGCGCGCCGATAGGTACGATCACGCCCGCGAGCCACGCACGATTGGCGAGGGTGACGATCAAGCTCACGATTCATTGCGACGGCGCCAGCCGCGGCAACCCAGGACCGGCGGCGGCCGGCGCGGTGGCGCTTGACGAGCAGTACGAGATCGTGGCTCGAGCCGCGGTGCGGCTGGGTGTGATGACCAACAACCAGGCGGAGTATCACGCTGTGTGGACCGGCATGCAGTTGGCCGGGCAGCTCGGGGCCACGGAGATCGAATTTCGGTTGGACAGCGAGTTGGTGGTTCGGCAGCTCAGCGGCGAGTGGCGCATCAAGCACGCCGGTCTGCGCCCGCTGGCGGAGCGGGTCCGAGCCGCCCAGCCGGCCGGGGCGCGGGTGCGATACGCCCACGTCAGTCGAGAAGCCAACGTCTTGGCGGACCGGCTGGCGAACTGGGCGCTGGACCGCACCGATCCGGCGGACGCCACGCCGGACTAGCCGCGGCGCGGACGCGCGGGCGGCGGCCGCCAAAGATTCTCAAAGAATTCTCGGCAAATCACTTGACGCCAGGTGGGGCCTATGGTTTACTTCCGCCGTTGAATCACTGCTGAAGTGGTGATTTGTGGGGGAATGTGGGGAGGATGATCGCGGGCCACAGGCAATCTCGCGAGTGTCATGAGCAATGCACGGCATTACAGGACTTCGAGTCCACCAACTCGACACCAAGGGGCGGTTGGCTTTCCCCAGCAAGTTTCGCGCCTTGCTTCCGGGCGGGGGCGTGCTCACGGTGGGCGCCGAGCGGTGCCTCACATTTTATCCGAGCGAGCGCTGGCGCCAGATCGAGGAGCGGCTGGCGGACATGGATCCCCTCGACCCCGACGTGCGCGACACCAAACGACGCGTCTTCGGCATGGCCGAGCGCGTGGACTTCGATGGGCAGGGACGGATCAACATTCCGTCGCACCTCATCGATTTCGCCGGATTGGCAAAGAAAGTCGCCGTGATTGGCACCGGCGATGTCATTGAAATCTGGGACGCCGAGACCTGGCGCGACCAGCGCGACCGGATCGACGCCGACGCCGTCGCCATCATGCGGCGCGCCGGTGGAGGCGGCCCACACTAACTTTCGGGTGTTCTATGGGGGACGCAGTGCCTCCCCTGCGTCCCCCATACACCAAACCTTCGAAGGGAGCGTCGACAGTTCACGCTCCGGTGCTCGTTGCGGCGGTCATTGACCTCACGGGGGTTTCACAGGGGGGGAGCTACGTGGACGCGACGGCCGGCGCCGGGGGGCACACCCAAGCACTCCTAGCCGCCGGGGCCGCACGCGTTCTGGCCCTCGATGCCGATCCCGACGCCGTGGCCCGGCTTGGCGCCAGATTCAACGACGACCCCCGCGTTTCACCCGTGCAGGCGAACTTCCGTGATCTGGCGCGCGTTGCACCGGCCCACGGCTTTGAGCGTGCCGACGGGGTGATATTCGACCTCGGACTTTCCAGCGATCAGCTCGACGATCCGTCGCGGGGCTTCTCGTTTCAGCACGACGGGCCGCTCGACATGCGCTTCGATCCGAGCGACGGCCCTCCCGCCCTGGACCTCGTCAACTACCTGCCCGAACCCGAGCTGGCGGAGTTGCTGCGCCGATTCGGCGACGAGCGGCGCGCCGGGCGCATTGCCCGCCGCATCGTGCAGCGCCGGCCGATCACCAGCACGGCGGTGCTGGCGGCGACGGTGAAACGCGCCATTCCCGGTCGCCAGCGAATTCATCCGGCCACCCGCACGTTTCAGGCATTGCGCATGGCCGTCAACGACGAGCTGGGCGCCCTGACGGCCGGCTTGCAGGCGGCGCACGATCTGGCCGCCCCGGATGGCCGCGTGGCGGTGATCGCGTTTCACAGCCACGAGGACCGCATCGTCAAGCACCGGTTCCGCGCCTGGGCCGCCGCGGGCACGGCGGAGATTCTCACGCGCTCGCCGCAGCGCGCCGACGCGGCGGAAGTGACGGCCAATCGGCGAGCGCGCAGCGCCAAGCTGCGCGCCGCGCGCAGGACCCGGCCCCACTGATGGGCGCTCCCACCGAGGTGCGACATGGCCGTCCGTGAGGCGCGGATCCAGCGCCGCATGGCGCTGCCGGCGCAGTTTGCGCAGGTGGTCCTGCGGCCGATCAGCCCGTCGCGCCTGGTGCTGGCGCTCATCGTGGCGGCCTTTGTGCTCGCCATGGTCTGGGTGCAGCAGACGCAGGCGATCGTTCGCGTTGGCGGTGAGGTGCAGTCGCTGGAACGGCGACTCGAAGTGCTGCTGCAGACCCAGCAGGACCTTCGCGCGCAGCTAGCCACCGAAAACGATCTGCCGACCGTGCAGCGGGTGGCCTTCCGGGACCTGGACATGCGCGAACCGACCAATTCGCTCTACGTCAACAGTCAAGCCCTGCCACCCGGCGTGTCGCTGGACCTGCCGGTATGGGCGGCGCCGGGCCAGCGGCTGTATGCGATGCCGTGGTGGGAAGCGTTTCTGCGAGCGATCAGTGCCAAGATCACCAGCCTCCGCGAGTAAGCGCCCGGTCACCGACCGTGCCGATGCGCCCGCCGATCCGAGCCGGCGTCTGGCGATGATGCTTGGGGGCGCGGCGCTCGGCGCCGGCGTCCTCGGCTGGCGCCTGTACGACTGGCATGTCAACCAGGCGGCGGACCTCGCCGCCCGCGGCGCCGGTGAGCTGCTGGCGCGGACCGAGCTGCACCCGCGCCGAGGCACGATTTTCGACATCTCCGGCGACGTGCTGGCCATCGAGCGCAGCGCCACGCTCGTGGTGGCGGACCCAAGCGTGGTGAATGAGGAGAGCGCCCCCTTTGACGTCGCCAACCGCCTCCGCGACATCCTGGGCCTCGAGCCCATTCCGGTTGCGAACGCGATCAGCAACCCGCGGTCCCGCTATGCGTTGCTGGCGCGGGGCATCTTGGATGACGAGCAACGGCGGTTGCGCAGCGCCGTCGCGGCCGGTGAGTTGCCGGGCATCCGGCTCGAGCCGGATCGCGTGCGCGTCTATCCCAATGGTCGACTCGCCTCTCACGTGTTGGGCTTTCTCGGTGAGCGCGTCGATCGCCCCGGCGAAGTCGTGGGACAAGCCGGGGTCGAGGCGCACTACGACGATCTGTTGGCCGGCAGCCCCGGCCTGCGCACGTCGGACCTGGACCGCCTGGGCCGCGAGATCCCGATTGGGCGTCACAACTTGCTACCGGCCCGCCACGGGTCGCACCTCACGCTCACCCTCAACCGCACCATTCAGCACATCGTCGAGGAAGAGCTTGAAGTGGCGGTCGAGCGCTTCAGCGCCGCCTCGGGGTCGGTGATCATGCTGGATCCGCGCACCGGGGCCATCCTCGCGCTGGCCAACGTGCCGGACTACGACCCGGCGCGGGTTCACGAGTACCAATCCTTCGGCCCGGAGTTCGCCAACCGCGCGCTGAGCCACGTCTACGAGCCGGGCAGCACGTTCAAGCTCGTCACCATGGCCGCCGGGCTGGACAGCAAGGCCATCACGCCCGAATCCACCCATGACCTGCCGGGAAGCATTCGCTACTTCGGCGAGGAGTTCAAGAACTGGGACCTACAGACCTATCCCGACCAAAACATGACGAGCGTCTTGCGTCACTCAAGCAACACCGGCGCCATCTTCGTGGCGGACAAGATCGGTCCGGACCGGTTCTATAGCTACATCGAAAAGTTCGGATTTGGCGTGGCCAGCGGGGTGGACCTCAGCGGCGAGGTGCCGGGCATCGTGCGCCGGCGCGGCGACCGCGGGTGGTTCCAGGCCGATCTGGCGGCCAACTCGTTCGGCCACGGGATCGGGGTAACCGCGCTCCAGATTGCAGCCGCCATCGGCGCGATCGCCAATGACGGCGTGCTCATGCGGCCCCACATCGTGCGGGCGGTTGAGCACCCCGACGGCCGGCGGGGCTTCGTGCAGCCACAGGAGGTGCGGCGGGTCATTTCGGCGGAATCGGCGCGCGAGCTCATGCAGATGATGGAGAGCGCCGAAGGGGGCATTCCGAACAACCCCGCGACCGTGGCGGGATATCGCACCGGCGGCAAGACCGGCACCTCCGAAATCCCGGTCGGCGGGCGCTTTCAATCCGACCTCTCGATCGGGTCTTACGTGGGCTTTGGCCCGCTGGAGGACCCCCAACTGCTCACGCTGGTCGTCATCAACCGTCCCCAAGAGGGCTATTTCGGGGCCTTCGTGGCCTCGCCAACGTTCCAAAACATCATGACCCGGGTCTTCTCGTACCTGCGAATCCCGGCGCGGGCGGCATGAGCTGATGGCGACGCAGACACGGCCTGCCGCGCGTGGGCTCCGCTGGCCGCCGCAGGACCCGATTCTGCTCCTGCTCACGGTGCTGCTGCCCTTGGGCGGCGCGGTGATGGTCGCCAGCGCGCGCATTCCGGCGGTGCTCGGCGAGGGGGCGCCCCTCGACGCCGACACGATTCAGCAGATGATTTTCGGCATCACGGGCCTGGTCCTCGCATTGGGTCTGAGCGCCGTGGACTACCAGCGCTACGAGCGGGTTGCCCTGCCGGCCCTGGGCATCGCCTGGCTGCTCCTACTCGGGGTCTACTTCTTCTCGAACGCGCCGCCGCAGCTGGCGGCCCGACGCTGGTTTGTCATCGGCGACTTCACCCTGCAGCCCAGTGAGTTCGCCAAGCTTGCCCTGATTCTGGCCCTGGCCAAGCTGGGCAAGCACTTTGGCGACCGCGTGCATGATTGGCGCATTGGCCTGCTGGGCGGCGGCGGGCTGCTCGTGGCGGTGGTGCTGCCGGTGCTTGCCGAGCCTGATCTGGGAACGGCCGTCACGATGGCGGCGGTGGGTCTGGCCATGCTGTTCGTGGCCGGGGTCCGGCTGCGGCACCTGGTGGTGATGCCGCTAGGCGCGCTGGCGGCCGGCGCCATCTCCATCGCCGTGCACGAATACCAACGGTCGCGCGTGCTGGCCTTCCTCACCCGCGACCCCGAGGTCACCGACACCGGCTATCAAGCCGCGCAGGCCAAGATCGCCCTCGGCGCCGGCGGGGTTACCGGGCGCGGACTGGGCGCCGGCACGCAGAAGTTCCTGCTGCCGGTGCCCGATTCCGACTCCATTTTCGCCGTGATTGGCGAGGAGTTCGGACTCGTTGGCACAGGCCTTGTGCTGGTGCTCTTTCTCGCGTTATTCGTGCGTGGGATCCAGATCGCGGGCTCGACCGAGGATCCGTTCGGCCGCTTGCTGGCCGTGGGAATCGTCACCCAGCTCACGTTTCAGGCGTTCGTGAACATGGGCGTCGTCACGGGATTGATCCCAGTCACGGGCCTCACGCTGCCGTTCGTGAGTCTGGGCGGTTCGTCGCTCCTCGCCTCGCTGCTGATGATGGGCATGCTGCTCAACGTGGCGCGGAAATCCGCGTTGCAGCGGCGCGAATGAGAATCGTGCTGGCCGGCGGCGGCACCGCCGGGCACATCTTCCCCACCCTGGCCGTCGCGCGGCGTTTGCGCAGGCTGCTGGGTGACGAAGAGGCCGACCTCACCATCGTCTGCGGGGCGCGCGAGCTCGACCGCGAGCTGTACCGCGGCGTGGAGTTCGACCTCTTCCCGATCCGCGTCCGCGGCATCGTGGGCGTGGGCGTCGCCCGGCTCCCGGCGCGGCTGTGGCGCCTTGGAGTCTCGACGGTTGCCGTGTGGCGTGACCTTGGCGCCCGACCGCCCGACGCGATCGTCCTGAGCGGCGGGTACGTGAGCGTTCCCGTCATGCTGGCCGGGTGGCTGCGCGGCATACCGCGCCTGATCTTTTCGGGCGACGCGCAGCTGGGGTGGGCCACCAAGGCGCTGGCCCCGCTGGCAACCGTCGCCACGGTGGCCTTCCGGGAGGCGGTGGGCCAGCTGCGCGGCCCACGGGTCGAGTTCACGGGATATCCCCTGCGGGATGCCTTTGCCAGTCCCGATCGCGACGCCGGCCGGACTCGTGTCGGCGTGGCGACGGACGAGCCCTTGGTGCTGGTCGTAGGCGGCAGCCAGGGCGCGCACGCGGTCAACGCCGCCATCGCGCGGGATCTCACCCACCTGCTCGACCGCGCCGTCGTGGTGCATGTCACCGGGCGTGTCGATTTCGAGTGGCTCGCGTCGGCGCGTGAGAGCCTTGCCCCCGACTGCCGCAGCCGCTATCACGTCCACGCCTTCATTAACCAGGGCTTCGCGGACCTCATGGCGGCCGCCGACTTGATCGTGACGCGCTCGGGCGCGACGGCGGTGGCGGAGCTCGGCGCCGTCGGCGCCCCGGCCGTGATCGCGCCGGGCGCCTTCGGGGCCGGACACCAAATCGCCACGGCAAACGCTGTCGCCACGTCCGGCGCGGCGGTCGTCCTGCTGGAGGATGACCTGGCCCGCGGCGAGCTGGCGGCGACAATCACCGACCTGTTGGCCGACGCTCCGCGCCTGGACCGGATGCGCAGCGCCTCGGCCGCGCGAGGTCGACCGGACGCCGCGGACGCCGTGGCCCGGCTCGCGATCGGGCTTGCCGACCCGACGTGCCAGGCGGCGACGGCATGAGCGTCGCGCCCGGCCGGCTGCTCGGAGCGGACGTGCGCTGCGTGCACGTCGTCGGCATTGCCGGCGCGGGCATGTCCGGCGTGGCGGCCGCGCTGCTCGATCTCGAACTTCAGGTGAGTGGCAGCGACCTGCGCGCCACCGCCGCCACGGAACAGCTTGGGTCGCGTGGCGCTCAGGTTCGTCGCGGCCACGCCGCGGGCCATGTGGCCGGCGCCGACCTGGTGGTGCATTCCGCCGCCGTTCCCTCCGACAACCCGGAGCTTGTCGAAGCCCGGATCCGCGGCGTGCCGGTGGCCTCGCGCGCGGCGATCATTGCCGAGCTCTTCAACGCGTCCCGCGGCATCGCCGTCGCCGGCACGCATGGCAAGTCCACCACGAGCGCCATGATCGCGGCAGTGCTGCGAGCGACCGGCCGCGATCCCAGCTTCCTGCTGGGCGCCGCCAGCCCGTCGCTCGATCACGCCAACGGACGATACCGACGAGACAGCTGGATGGTCGTGGAAGCCGACGAGTTCGACTCGGCGTTTCTCGCTTATAGGCCCGAGATTGCGGTGATCACCAACCTGGAGCGCGATCACCTGGACTACTTTGGGACCGAGACGCGCATGGTGGAGGCCTTCGCCGCGTTCGCGGCCGGGCTTCCTGCCGACGCCCGGCTGATCGCCCGCGGCGACGTGGCGGATCTGCGACACGTCGCGGCCAGCGCGCCCACGCCGGCGCTGTGGTTCGGCCCGGACGAAGCGTGGGACCTTGAGACCTACACGCCGGCGGCCGGCGGATGCGAGGTGGAGTTTCGGACGCCCCACGGGCCAGTGGCCTGCCGGCTGCCGCTCCGTGGGCGTCACAACGCCTGGAACGCGCTGGCGGCGCTGATGGCCTGCACGCTGGCCGGGGTGCCCGCGTCCGAGGCCGCGCGCGCGCTTGAGACGTTTGGCGGGGTCGAGCGCCGCTTGCAGCTGCGCGCCTGCGGCGGCGGCGTGCGGGTGCTGGAGGACTACGCCCACCACCCGACTGCCGTGCGCGCCACCATCGCGGCCGCGCGTGAATTCACCCATCGGCGGCTCTGGGCGATCTACCAGCCGCTACTCCGCAGTCGCACCCTCGACCTGCTGGACGACTTTGTCGATGCGTTTGCAGGAGCCGACCGGGTCACCTTTGCCGAGATCTACTCGCCGCCCGGCCGCGAGCGGGGCGTCGACGCGAGCTCGGCGCTGCTGGCCGCCCGGGTGCGACATCCCGACGCCAGCTTTCTCCCGTCGTTCGACGCCATTTCCGACCTGGTTGCCGCCGAGGCGGCCGCGGGTGATGTGATCCTGGTGATGGGACCGGACTCCGTGACCCCGCTGGCCGATCGCATCAGCCTCTGGGTCAACACGCGGGCCGCGGCATGAGCACGTCGCTGGCGCTCCCGGGGCATCTGGCCGTGCGCGAGCGCGAGCCGCTGGCGCGGCACTCCACCTTCGGCGTGGGCGGCCCGGCCGACCTCTGGGTCGAAGTGCAGGCCGTGGACGACCTCGTGGCGGTGCTCGACGCCGCCGAGGCGGCGGGGATCCCACGCACGGTGGTGGGACACGGCACGAACCTGCTCGTCGCCGACGCCGGCATCGAAGGTCTGGTGGTCAGCAACAACTGCGTCGGCTTGACGTTTGACGCCGCCGCCGGACTGGCGCGCGTCGAATCCGGTCACACGATGGCGCGGCTTGCCAGGCAGGCCGCCGCCGGTGGACACGCGGGGCTTGGGTTTGCGATCGGCGTGCCCGGCACCGTCGGCGGCGCCGTGTTTGGCAACGCCGGCGCCTGGGGCAGCGATATCGCGTCGGTGCTGGCGTCAGCCGAGGTCTGGTATCCCGACGGCGTGCGCCAGCTTGGCCCCGAAGACATGGCCTTCGCCTATCGGCACAGCGCCCTGCAGAGCGATCCCCATACGCCGGTCGTGCTCAGCGCGTCGCTCGCCATCCAGCCCGGCGACCCGGATGCGCTGCAGGCGCAGCTGAAGACCTTCGCGCGCCGCCGGTTGGATACCCAGCCGCGCGGACAGAATGCCGGCTCGTTTTTCAAGAACCCGAGTGGAGACTACGCCGGACGTCTCATCGAGTCCGCGGGCCTCAAGGGCTGCGCTCGCGGCGGGGCCTTCGTGTCGCCGCTGCACGCCAACTTCATCAGCAACGACGGCACCGCGACGGCGGCCGACATCCTGACGCTGGCGTTGCACGTGCAGACCGTCGTCCAGCAGCGGCACGGGATTCGCCTCGAAGCGGAAGTTCGCGTACTGGGTCGCTGGGACGCCGCGGCCGCGGAGCTGATGGCATGACGACCGACCACCGCCCGTGGCACGTCCATCTGCTTTCGCTGGGCATTGCCGGCCTGACCACCATCCTGCTGGTCTGGATGCTCACGTCGCCGGTGCTGAAGGTTCGCAATATCACTGTGCACCGCGCCGCGTCGTCTCCGCCGCCGGTGGTGAGCGCGGAGCAGATTGAATCGCTGGTCGGCCAGTTTGTCGGGGCCAGCGTATTTCGCGTCGACACCGCCGCCATCCGCGATGAGTTGCTTGAAATTCCAGGTGTGGCCGACGCGCTGGTCGACGTGGCGGTCGATGGCCATCTCACGGTGACCATCGCCTACGACGCGCCGGTGGCGAACTGGATCATCGGCGGGCAGAGCTACCTGGTTGACGCCGACGGCCAAGTCTTGGCGGCCCGCTATCGGCCCGACCTCGAGCTGACCATCGAGGACACCGGCGCGCGCGAGACCGCTCCGGGCGAGCACGTCAATCTGCCCGCCTTGCTTGCCGCCCATCAGTTGCAGAGCAACCTGCCGCTGCTGCGCGTGTTCCCCAATCGGATCCAATATGCGGCCGGCAATATCACGGTCATCGATCACTCCGGCCGCGAGCTGCAGTTCGGCGGCATCGAGCAGCTGGAGCCGAAACTCGTGGCGCTGCAGGCCGTGCTCGAGCGAGCCAACCGCCGCGGCGAGCGCATCGCGTCCGTGGACCTGCGTCCCGTGGACCGCCCGACCTATCGCACCACCAACGCCCCGCCGCTGATCAGCACGATCGGGGATTCCCCGTGAGTTAGCAGCGATGGGATTGACTGAATCGGCAGACATCCGGGGGGCACTGGAGGGTCAGACGTTGGGACGCAATCGAATGGTCGTCGGGTTGGACGTAGGCACGACCAAGACCTGCGTGGTCGTTGGTCGGGAATATCGGGATACGCGGCTGCATGTCCTGGGCATTGGCACCGCGCCGTCGCTCGGCCTCAAGGGCGGGCAAGTGGTCGACATCGTGCAGACGATCAAGGCGATCGACGAGGCGGTTATGCGCGCCGAGGAGGCCTCCGAGACACGAGTGCGGCACGTGGTGGCCGGCATCGCCGGGGGGCACCTCCAGTCCCATAGCCAGCACGCCGAGTTGCGGCTCGGCGCCGACGATCCGACGGTGCGGCCGCGTCACATGAACAGCATCGTGCGCACGGCGGCGGCCATCTCGCTGCCGGCCGAGCGCGAGATCGCGGCCGTGATTCCCAAGACCTTCAGCGTGGACCACTTGACCGACGTGCTGGATCCGCGCGGCCTCACCGGGCGCTGCCTGCAGGTCGAGGCCCACGTGGTGACGGGCGCCACCAACGCCATGACCAACCTGGAGCGCTGCGTGACCGGCGCCGGCTGCGAGATCCGCGATCGCGTCCTGCAGCCGCTGGCGTCGGCCGCCTCGTGTCTCACCGAAGACCAGCGACGGGAAGGCGCGGCGGTGGTCGACATCGGCGGCGGCACGACCGACGTGGCGATCTACGTGGGAGACGCCTGCTGGCACATTGCCGTGCTGCCCATGGGCGGCGCGCTCGTGACGTCGGACATCGCGCGCGGCCTGCGGCTGCCGCTGCGAGTGGCCGAGGCCCTCAAGATCCAGCATGGTCGGGCCGATCCCTACGTCGATGCCGATGAGTCGGCGGTCGAGGTGCCGGGCTTCGACTACGGCGCGCCGGTCGCGGTTCGCCGCCGCGACCTGGCCCAGGTCATCGATGCGCGCATGGAGGAGATCTTTACGCAGGTGAAGGATGAAATCGTGCGGAGCGGGTACTACGACGTGCTCACGGCCGGCGTCGCCTTGACGGGCGGCGGGTCGTTGATCCCGGGTCTTGCGGCCAAGGCGTCCGAGATTCTGGAGCTGCCCGTGGCGCTGGGCCGGCCGCAGGCGCTCTGGGGCCTGGACGAGGGCATGCGCGAGCCGCAGTTCAGCACCGCCATCGGCCTGACGCTCATGGGCGCGACGCCGCGCCCGGATCACGGGTGGTTGGATCAGCGGCCCGTGCGGCGGGCCGGCGGAGTGCTCACCAGCTTCGGTTCGTGGCTGCGCGGCCTGGTCGCGCCGGCCGCGGCCTGACGAAATGTCCCACAGACGCTTTACTGTTGTGCATAATGAATAGCCGAACGCGCGAGCTGACCGCAACGACGTCCGCCAGCGCTGGACTCCGGCGACAGGGGACCAAGACATGAACGACGATACCGGCAGCACGGGCCGCATTACTCGCCTCACGACGCCGCGGCGCGGGGCGTCCCAGCCCCCGAGCGAGCAATCCGCCACCATCAAGGTGGTCGGCGTGGGCGGGGGCGGGAGCAACGCCGTTGACCGGATGATTGACGTCGACGTCAGCGGTGTGGAATTCATCACCGTCAATACGGACGCGCAGGCGCTGATGCGCTCGCAAGCATCGGTGCGCGTGCACATTGGCGAAAAGGCTACGCGCGGGCTTGGGTCCGGCGGCAACCCGGCGCTGGGCCACAAGGCGGCCGAAGAATCCGCCGAGGATCTGCGCCAGTCGCTCGAAGGGGCCGACATGATCTTCATCGCCGCCGGCATGGGCGGCGGCACGGGCACCGGCGGCGCTCCGGTTGTGGCCGAGATCGCGCAGGAGAGCGACGCGCTGACGGTGGGCGTCGTCACCCGTCCGTTCGCCTTCGAAGGCACGGCGCGCGCTCGCGTGGCCGATGAAGGCATCCAAGACCTCGCGGAGGGCGTCG
>DAOUHO010000092.1:0-13661 GCA_034428595.1 Chloroflexota bacterium
CCACCCCCCGCCCCTCGGCGGGGGGGGGGGGCGCGCCCGGGGGGAAGAGGGGGCGCGGTTCGGCGGGAAGAGCCCCGCCCGCCACTAGCGTACGATCCGCATGTCGCGTTTCGCCCAGGTCGCCGCCCCCCCTCATGACCGCCATGGACCCCGGACCCCCTTGGAACGTCGAGGATTGTCCCGGCGCATATAACGGCACGCCCATTGCCTGGGACCCGGAGCGGTATGACACCGCGGCGATGCCCTTCATTGTGGCGATCAAGCAGCATTTCTGGTCGTGGCGCATCCGACAGTTCGCGGTCCGCACCGGCGTGCTCGAAGTTGAGGTGGACTTGCCCAGCGTAGCGCCGGACGGGATGACGATGATCGCGTTCGAGGCGGGCGACGCCACACCGTCGGATGTGAGTCAGGAATTCGAGCAGGTCGTGGAAGCCATTGGCGGGGTGCTTCTCGACCACGTGTGGAGATTTCGGCTCGTCTTCTCGGACGGTGCGCGCTCCGAGGAATTCAACTGGCGCGTCGGCGGTTAAACGGCTGGTAGGCCCGTCGGAACCGTTCGTCACCACCGCGACGACCGGGCCGCATGCGCCGGCCGCCGAGCCCACTGACCAAGCCGAAGAATCCTAGTTCAGATTCGCTTGGAAGCGAGTACGATGCCATTGCCCGCACGGTGCGGGTGATGCCTCCTGCAGGGCCGGTGAAAGCACCTCGCGCGCCGTCTGCGCCGTTGGGTCGTGTGGCCGCCAGGGTTGGGCGCGCGCCGCTGCGGCTGCCGGGCATCGCCGAGCTGAACGCGGGCTTGGCCCCGGACGTGCGGCGCAACTTCCGCGCCACCCTCGTGCACTGGATCCTGGCGGGGGTGTTCGTCGGCAGCGTCGGCAGCTACATGACGGTCGTGATACGCCGGATCGGCGGCGACGAATTCACCGTGGCTTTGGCTGTTGCGGTGCAATTCATCGGCGGGATCCTAGCCATCGCCGGGCCCTATCTCTTCCGAGGAGTTCGGCCCGAACGGGCAGTGGCTGCGCTTTGGACTATCGGACGCCTGGTGTTGGTCGCCGCGCTGTTCATCGACGAGGCAGGCCCGTTTCTCGTGATGCTCCTCGTGTGGTCGATCATCGCCATGATGGGCGTCCCGATGTACGTGGGCGTGACGCAGGCCGCGTTTCCCCGGCGCGTGCGCGGCAGGCTCATTGGCGCGGCGCAGGCCGCCATGGCGGTGGCGGTGTTGCTGGTGTCGCCGCTCGCCGGGGGGCTTATGGATGTCGTGGGCTACGGCCCCGTGTTTGCCGGCGGCGCCGTTGCCGGCGCGCTGGGGGGCCTGGCCCTGTTTCGAATCCGCGGACGGCCCCGTGCCCCGACGGTCCGCCCACCCCCATGGCGCATGTTTCGGCAGACCCTGGCCAACCGCCGCTTTCGAACCTATGCCGTCAGCTCGAACGTCGCCCTGATCGGCGACTTGCTGATCGGGCCAACCATCGCGATTGTGCTCGTCGACACATTTGACGCCTCATTCACGTTAATCGGCGTGCTGGCGCTCATTCAGGGCATCACCTGGGCCGCGGGATATCTCGTGTGGGGCGCCGTGAGCGACCGGCGTTCCGGGCCGTTCGTGGTCTGGATATCGACCCTGCTCAAGCTGGTGATCGCCGCCCTGTTCATCGTCGCCATCCAGGTGGACAGCCTGTGGCTGCTGGCGCCGGCCTACGCGGTCATCGGGCTGAATTCCGCGGCCGGGGACGTCGGCTGGCAGACGTCACTGGCGTCGCTGGCTCGACCCGAGGACGTGGATGCGTTCGCGACCAGCTTCTGGCTCATCCTCGGCATCCTGGGCATCGCCGGTCCGCTCGTTGGCGCCGCCGTTCTGGTGGCCGGCGGACCGGTGGCGGCGTTTGCCTCGGCGCTGGGTCTGGCGGCGCTGGGCAGCGTGCTCATGGCTCGCGTGGCGCACGGCTTCGTACCTGCCGACGAGCCGCCCTACGAGGCCGCAGCCAGCGCCGATGACTCTCGGCTGGCACACTGAATCGGCCTGCTGCTCAGCCCAACAGCCAGGCCCCGGAGGCGCCATGACCACCATCGCAGACCTGAAGCAACGCGTGGCGGACGCGATCGACGACCGCCAGGACGAGATCATCGCGATCGGCGAAACCATCATGGGGCGGCCCGAGCTGGGCTTCAAGGAGTTCGAGACCGCGGCGCTGGTGGCGCAAACCTTCGCCGAACTGGAGTTGGACCACCGCACGGGCCTGGCGATCACCGGTGTCTCCGCGCGGATCGACACCGGGCGTCCGGGCCCCACGTTGGCGCTCATCGGCGAGCTTGACGCGCTGACGGTGCCGGGACACCCGCGAGAAGATCCGGCCACCCACGCGGCGCACGCCTGCGGGCACAACGCGCAGATCGCAGGGCTCATGGGCGCCGCCGCGGCGCTGAGCGACCCGCGGGTTCAGCGTGAGTTGAGCGGCACGATCGTGCTCATGGCCGTGCCGGCCGAAGAGTATGTGGAAGTCGAGTACCGGCATGGTCTGCAACTGGCGGGGGAGTTGGAGTTCCTGGGCGGCAAGCCCGAGCTGATCGCCCGCGGCGAGTTCGACGATGTCGATCTGGCCATGATGATTCACACCCACGCCCAGCCCGACGACAACGGGATGGCCGCCGTGACGGCCTCGAACAACGGCTGCGTGGTCAAGCAGATTCGCTATATCGGGGTGGCGTCGCACGCCGGCGCCGCGCCGGAACGGGGGGTGAACGCGCTCTACGCCGCCCAACTTGGCATGGCCGGCATCAACGCGCTGCGCGAGACCTTTCGCGATGAGGACGCGGTGCGCGTGCACCCGATCATCACGCACGGCGGCGACCTGGTGAATGTGATTCCCGCCGACGTTCGGCTGGAGACCTATGTTCGAGGCAAGACGACCGACGTCATCGACGCAGCCTCGGTCACAGTCGACCGCGCCCTCCGAGCCGGGGCGATGGCCCTAAACGCCGAAGTCGAAATCCGCAGCTTGCCCGGCTATCTGCCGCTGATGAACCACAGCGCCATGGCCGAGCTCTTTCTCGCCAACCAGCGAGATGTTCACGGCGAGGATGGGATCAGGCGGCTGGGCCACCGCACCGGATCGACGGACATGGGCGACGTGTCGCACATCATGCCGGCCTTGCATCCCAGCATGGCGGGCGCCACCGGCACCAATCACGCCACCGATTGGGACATCGTCGATTCGCGAATGGCCTACGTGGAGCCGGCCAAGGCGCTGGCCTGGATGGCCGTGGATCTGCTGGGCAACGACGCGCGCACCGCACGGCGCATTGTGGACGAATTCGAACCGCTCATGACGCGCGATGAGTACCTCGCGTACCAGCGCGGCGTGATGCGCGAGGAGCGCTGGGCCCACGACGGATAGCCGCCCGCCCGGCCCCGCGCCCATGGGCGCGGGACCAGCGAGGGCCGATCCCCTCATTCGCCGACCATTGCCGGCTCGTTAGGGCCTGTGGAAGGTGATGTCGTGCAACAAGTTCCCGTTCGTCCAGACCACCCAGAAGCCGCTGCCGGTGCTCAGACCGGGATAGTGCACGCCACGCAGAATGAACGACGGACACTTGAACGCCGCCCGGTAGACGCCGTCAACCTGCCTCCATTTGTCACGCGTGGTGCAGCCGTTCACCGGCACGTCGACTTCCGCGAGATCGTCGGTTACCGACGTGGATTGAACGCCGACCCAGACCCGCCAGTCACCCTGCGCGTCGACTTGAACGCCGTGAACTCCAGCCTGCACAACATTAATCGTCAAATTCGACCGGAAGGGAACCCTTACGTCATCGAGAAGGCGGAGGTGCTCGCCGCTGGGCGTTCGGATGATCAACGAGAGCGGGGCCTGGTTCCAATTGCCGTACTCGATCATGATTGTGACCTGGGCCGCAGGCAGGCTTAGCTCGCCAGCGCCGCCGTTGAAACCCTTGATGACTTGATAGGCAACCGTCGCATCGGCGGCCGTGAACCTGGATCCCGTCGACGTCACGGCAAGGAACTTCTTGTCGCGGAACCAAACCACCCAGTACTTCTGGTCGGAGTTGATGTCGGAATACGACGTTCCATCCAGCTCGGCGCCGCCACAGTTGAACTTCGCACTGTGGATACCCGGGCTGGACTGGTGCCACTGCACCGTTGTCCGACAGCCGTCGAGTGGCAGGGGCACGGATGGGAGTCCTGGCTGCAGACCAACCCAGATTCGCCAGTCTCGGGTGGCGCTCACCCCAAAGGTGTATTTCCCAGCCCGCGGCACGCTGATGTCAATCTCGCTGTAGTAGGGCACCCGAGCGTTATTGAGCAAGACGATCGGTGCGCCGCCGTCGCTCTGGTAGGTCACCGTCACAGGGCCAGCGCCCCAGCCGCCGAATTGGAGCCTGAGCGTGATCACGCCCTGCGGCAACTCGAGGGTTCCACCTCCGCCGTCATAGCCGCTGATGGGCTGGAAGGGGATGGAGGCCGAGGCTCCGGTCGCTGGGGTGGTGGGCGTCGTGGGTGTCGTAGCTGCGGAGGGCACGGCTGCCGGCAACTCTGCTCGTTGGAGGCTGGCCACGGAAATGCCGTAGCGCGCTTCCCAGGTGGCAACATCGAGCACGAAGTTGCCGTAGTTGGTCTCATTGATGCCAAAGATCTCCACGTCGGCGATGGACTGGATGTGGAGCAGGCGCGGCTGCGGCCACTCGGTCTCCCATTTGACGAGATAGATCGGATCGCCCTGTTTCAACAGGCCGGCCGACAGCCACGGGTCGCCCTTGGGCAGCGCGCGCAACCCGGCCAAGCTGACCTCGGTGCGGGCGTTCCAATTGATATGCCTGCCGGACAAGGCGCGGGTGTCGCCACCCCAGTGCAGGACGCCCTGGTCGTCGGCAATCCACAGATGCGGCGTGCCCTCCAGCGCCACCACGGTGCCGGGCAGAAAAACCTGCTGCGCGTGCGCCACCGGCAACGCCATGAAGGCGCCGACCGTGATTGCCAGGACTACGAGGCTCCTGCGCCACCACCTTGGCTTCCGCATGCCAATCTCCTTTTCGCGCGGGTTCGAAAGAGCCAAGCGGCGCGCTGGCCCACGGTCAGACCGATGACGGAAGTGCATCAGGTCGCTTCTCACCCGCCCGGCAGCACCCTCGCTGCTTCAGTAAACGCGAGGACACCCTGGTAACGTTCTAAGGCAACAGTTTACACAGTAGTCAAGCTACCACACGGAAAAGGCAAGGCCGCGATACCCGAGTCCCCGAAAGCGACGCCGTGCAAGGTCCGGGCCGCCCCCGCAAACGGCTAGAATCGCCGGAGTGAACCGGAGGCTGCGGAGGGACCGGTGAGGGGCATCGTCCGCAGCCTGCTGGCGCTGGGGATCCTTGCCGCAGCAGCCTGCGGCGAGGCCGAGGCGCCGCCCGCGGGCGATTCTGAGCCGACGCCCGAAACCCAGGAGCGCATTTTGACCTACGAGGCCTATCCGGAGATGCAGATCGATTCCGAAAAGTCGTACACAGCCGTGGTGACGACGAACCTCGGCCAGATGACTTTCGCGCTTTTGCCGGCGGAAGCCCCGTTGGCCGTCAACAATTTCGTGGTCTTGGCACGCAACCGGTACTACGACGGCGTGGTGTTCCACCGGCTGATTCCACGGTTCATGGCTCAGAGCGGCGACCCAACCGGCCTCGGCACCGGCGGGCCTGGGTACACGTTTGCCATCGAGCCGCCGCAACGCCCCTATGTTCGCGGGAGCCTCGCGATGGCCAATACGGGACGGCCAAACTCAAACGGCTCGCAGTTCTTCATCGTGTTTGACGATCTCACGGCCCTGGGTCGTCTTTCGCCCGACTACTCGCTGTTTGGGCAGCTGGTGGAGGGCGAAGACACGCTGGCCGAGATCGAGGCCGTCCCCGTTGGAGTGGCCGGCACCGGCGAACGATCCCGGCCGCAAGAGACCATCACGATCACGTCCATCGAGATTCACGAAGGCTAGGGGGCCGCGCTGGCATCGGTTGCCGCCGGATGCCGGTGCCGCCAGCCGTACCCTCACGAGAGACCAGCGGCGCCGCCCAGGGGCGATGACGAGCGAAGGACGGTATTCGGACTGGAACCGCCGCGCGGCGACGCAACGCAGGGACCGAATGGCTAGTCGCGCCCACGCGAGGCGGGCACGTCTAGTGACCTTCGGCCTGGGTCTTGTCGTGACCGGCGTGGATCAGGCCATCAAGCTCATTGTGGACGCAGTGCTTCCGCGCGGTGGGGCCACGATCGGGCCAGTGTTCACCTTGCAGCGGGTGAGCAATCCCGGCGTCAACTTCGGGCTATTCAGCGACCATCCCGCGCCGATCCTGATCGCCACCGTGGCGATCGGCCTGGGCTTCGCCGCCTACGTCGCCGCACGCCCGCCGCAGCGGTGGTGGCTGGTTGCGGCCTTTGCGCTGCTGCTCGGCGGCGCGTTCGGCAACGTGATCGACCGTCTGCGCTTGGGCGCGGTGTTCGACTATCTCAACATTGCGCCGTTCGTCGGCTTCTTGAACTTCGCGGACCTGGCCATCGGGGCGGGGCTCATCGTGCTGGTTGCGGACAGCCTGCGCGAGCGCCGGCCGCCGGCACCGCCCCGGGGCGCCGCCGCCGACGGCACGGCCCCACCCGGCTAGGCTGTGGGTACCCCCGGCGCGATTCGAACGCGCGCGCCCGGCTCCGGAGGCCGGCGCTCTATCCACTGAGCTACGGGGGCTGCGCTGTCATTCTAGACGGCGCGACTCATGACGAAAGGGCCCCGAGCGCATGGAACCGTGGCGGTTGCTCGTTGACCCGGCAGCGGCCGGAGCGCGGAACATGGCGGTCGACCAGGCCATCGCAGAGGCCGTACAGCGCGGCGACGTTCCACCCACGCTGCGCTTCTACAGCTGGCGGCCGCGCGCGCTTTCCCTCGGCTATCACCAGCCGCTGAATCTCGTCGACCGCTCGCTGGCACGGCGATGCGGCATCGACCTTGTGCGCCGGATCACCGGCGGCGGGGCCCTCCTGCATAGCGATGAGCTCACCTATGCGATGGCCGTACCGCGGCGGCATCGATTGGTGAAAGGCGGGGTGCGTGCGTCGTACGCGGCACTCACGCTGGGGCTGGCCGCCGGACTGGAAGCCGTGGGGCTGGCGCCGGAGGCCGGCGCTCCCGCACACGCGGCCGAGGAGACGCTGCCAGGCCTCTGCTTTTGGTCACCGAGCGGACACGAACTGTGGGTTGGCGAACACAAGATGGTCGCCAGTGCCCAGGGCCGGGTGCACGGCGGCGTGCTGCAGCACGGCAGCCTGGTGATGTCTCACGATTTGGACATTCACTCGCTTACCCACACGTCGGCGCCCAACGCTTGCCCGCCGGGTCTGCGCGACGTCTTGCCCCAGCCGACGACGATTGGCGAGCTGGTGCAGGCCCTCACGCAGGGCTTTGCCGAGCGGCTGCGCATCGCGCCGCAGCCGGGCGCGCTTACGCCTGACGAGCACCATCGCAGCGACGAGCTGGTCGAGGTACGGTACGCGCACGATGCCTGGCTCGCCCGCTGCTGACTCGCAATCTCAAGTGTCGGTGCTCGCCCGCGGAATGGCGGTGCTTCGCTCGGCGCGTCTCATTCTGGACGCGGGCTTCGGCGACGGTCGCGCCACCGTCGAGCTAGCCGCCGGTGCACGCGTGATTGCCATGGATCGCGATGCCCAAGCGCTGGCGCATGCGCCGCGGCATCCCAACATCTGGTACGTGCGGGCTGACGCCGACCGGGCGCCGATCGTCACAGACGCATTGGACGCCGTCTATAGCTTCGGGTTGTTGCAAGTGCTCGGCGTCGATGGCAACGAAGACATCCGACGCGCACTGCGGGAGTTTCAGCGCATGCTGCGACCCACCGGCGTGGCGGTAATGGGCACGCTGGCGGACTTCAGAACCCATGACTCCCCGTTTCGCAGCCTCACCGGCGCCGAGGTGTCCCAATGCATGCGCAACACCTTTAACCTGCGCGAGCTCATCGGCCTGATGGATAGCGATGCCGCGGGGATGCGCTCGCGGTATTGGTACATCCACGCCGTACCGATCACCGACCCGACGCCCCGCCGGCGGCCGACCAGCGCGCATCGCGCTCGCGCTGCCGCCAAACCGCGCCAGTAACCGCGTCGCAGATCCACACGCGGCCGTGCCGCATGGTGAGTCCGTGCGGCTCGAACGGCTCGTCGTCGAGGTTGACGCGCTCGAGCTCGGCGCCATCCTGCACGCTGAGCCGCAGCACGATTCGATCGGAGGTGAAGGCGCACCAGAGCGCCTCCCCGTCCCAGCCCAGCCCGTGGGCGCGGTCCATGGGCACGGGAATGACGCGGCGCGGTGCTAACGATTCGGCATCTACCAGCGTCAGGGACCGCTGATCCAGCGTCGTGAGCCACAGGCCCTCGGAGGTCCACTCCAGGCCATGCACGTCGCTGTCTCCCGGCGCGCGGAACTGCGCCAGCATTGCGCCCGTCCGTGGATCAGTCTTGACGATCCGAGTGTGCGCCGTGTCGATGGCCGTCGGCAGGCGCGTTTTCGGCAGGCCGTTGGAGCACATCCACAGCGCGCCGTGGCCGAAGGTCACCCCGCTTGATTTTCCGGCGCCCGTGGAGAACGACCGGATGACCGTGCCGTCGTCTGGCGCGACCAGAAACGCCCAGCCCTGGTCCTGATCGGCGATCCACAGGCCCTCGTCGGTGGCCTGCAACCCGTTGGGGTGCGCCACGGGCGCCTGGAAGGCGTGGTCGAAGCGCCCGGTCACGGCGACGCTTCGGCAGCCAGCGTCTGGATGGCGCGACGTCCGAGGATGCGCACGTCGTCACTGATATGGCTGGCCCCAAGGTCCTGGGCCGAGAACCAGCGCTGCTCGCTGTGCTCCGCCACAGCCAAGCGAGGCTCGCCGCCCACCGCGTGTCCGAAATAGATGAGGTCGATGTGAAAGTGCCCGGGCTCGATAGTCTCCAACAGGATCGTTTCCGGTCGCGGCAGGCCCCGCACGTCGTCGTCGTTGACGGGGAGGGCGTCCGCCACGATCGCAATGTCGAGGCCAACCTCTTCACGCACCTCGCGGCGCAGGGCCTGCGTGGGATCCTCGCCAGCCTCGATGTGCCCACCGACGGGAAGCCACCTTTTGAGCTTGCGATGGTTGACCAGCAGCACTTTTCCATCACGCACCAAGAATCCGGTGGCGGTGAAGTGCTTGTCTGGAGGGTCGGGGCGGCTCACGCCGCGATTGTAGGCAGCCACCGCCCCGCCATGGTGGAGATGGGGGCGAGTCGAACGCCCCGTCCAGAGGCCGTCACCCCGCCGCGTCTACAGGCTTAGCCGATCGCTATGGTTCTCGCCGACTTGCCCGCCGTTCGGCCACGAGCAACCCGACCAGTCCGCGTGTCTTAGCCGGCATACGCGGACGCCTCTGCCGGAGCAGCCTAGAGTGTTGGCGCCTGGTCCGGCCCGCTAGGCACGAGCCGGGCAGACGTCGCGGCGCTTAGGCCGCGAGTGGGAGCGCTTCTTGCTCGCCAGTTACTAGATTTGCCGCCTTTTTTTCGAGCGTGACGGCGTGCTCGACCTGCAGCAGCGGACCTCGGACTTCTGTCGAAACCCGGCATCCCCAGAGATTCAATGCTAGCGCATGCGCCGCGCGATCTCACGCGCATCGTCGCGGGCGCGAATCTTTTCCCGCTTGTCATAGTCGCGCCGTCCACGCACCAGGCCAATCTCGACCTTGGCCCACCCCTTGTCGAGGTACAGCCGCAACGGCACGGCGGTATACCCCGCCTGGTTGGTGTGGCGCGCGAGCTCGTCGATTTCGGCCCGGTGAAGCAGCAGTTTTCGGGGGCGGTCGGGATCGTGGTTGGCGTCGGCGGCGGGCTTGTAGCGCGCGATGTGCACATCGCGCAGGTAGGCCTCGCCATCCTGGACGGCGACATAGCCCTCGCGCAGCGAAACCGATCCGGTGCGCAAGCTCTTGATTTCGGTGCCGCGAAGCTCCAGGCCGGCATCGAACGTATCCAGCACCACGTAGTCGTAGCGGGCGCGCCGGTTCAGGGCGAGGGTGCGATTTCGACTGGTTGGCGCCGGCGTCGCCTGCCGCCGCCGGCGTTTGCGCGCCACGCTAGTCCGTGCCGGACCGCGCGCGGATGTCGCCCCTCGGCGGGCTGGGCGCCGGGTTAGCCGGCGGCCGAGGCGCTACCGGCCGGGACCATGCCCTCAAGCAACTTCTCGAGCGCCATGGTGTGGCTGCACGTCTGCCAAACCATGAAGAACTCGCAGTCACAACTCCACGCACCGTCGGCCAGCCTGATCACATGATCGTTGTTGTCGCCATCGAACCGCACGGTCAATGCCTCGAAGTGAATGCGATGCGGTTCCTGGGCGTACTTCTGGGCTTTCTGGACCTTGCTGATCAGACTCGACTGCACGCGAGACCTCCTCTATGTGCGACGCGCAGGCTGCCGTCCAGGCCGCTACGCGCCTTGCGCCCGCGGCGAGCGACCGTGCGCCGGGCCGGGTGCTCAGTTATGCAGCCCGTCCTTCACCGGGGTCGCGCCCGTTGGCGTAGGCCATGCCCTCAATGACGCCTTCCACGCGCGCCAGCCGACGGTCGACGTCGTGCACGTCGGTGCGAAGGCCTTCCACGTCGGCGCGTACTTGGCGAATCTCGGCGCCCAGGTCAGCGCGCACTTGGCGAATCTCGGCGCCCAGATTGTCGCGCACCAGGCGAATCTCGGCGCCCAGGTCGTCACGCACCTGACGAACATCGGCGCGCAACCAAGCCGCGATACCGATGTTCAGACCGCCGAGCCCGACCAAGAGGACAGCGCCCACGCTCAGGATGCCGATCAACTCGGGCGTCATGGCTTGCACGGTAGCACGCCAGATCCACGAAAACGGTCGCCATTCCGGCATCTGCAGGCCGCCGGGACACTCGCGCAACGGCTGAGACTTGCCCATGGACAGGGGCCGCCCATACCAGCCACGCCTTCTACCATCCGTATTGCAGTCGAATGGAGAGCCGCTCGGGCAGGCCAAGGGCCGTCATGCGGCGCTGGACCTGGGCGACGTCATAGGTCGCGCGCTCGATCTGGAGGGTGCGGGCCTCGGGATCGAACAGGGCAAAGGCCGCGCGCGGATCGCCGTCCCGCGGTTGACCCACGCTGCCGGGATTGACGATCAGTCGATCGTCGTCAACCACGATTCGCTGCCCCGGCGTCGGGACCTCGGTGGTGAAGGCCTCGCTGCCGGTGGCCCCACTGCGCCAGCGGAAGACCAGCGGCACGTGCGTGTGCCCCACCAGGCAGATGTCGCTGGCGAAGTAGCCGAAATTGGCAATCGCGATGCGCGCGTTGGTGACGTACTCCCACACCGGGTCTTGAGGGCTGCCGTGGGCGACTGCGACGTCGCCAAACACTCCGGCCGGCTCGAGCTCGGCGAGAAACTGGCGGTTGACCGGCGTGAGCACGCCGCCGGTCCACTCGCAGGCCGTGCGGGCGTCCGCGTTGAACCGAACCAGGTCGGCTTTGCCGATGGACCCCCAATCGTGATTCCCAACCAGCGACCGCAGGGGTAGCTCCCGCAGGCGCTCGACGACTTCGTTTGGCGACGGCCCATAGCCAACGAGATCACCCAGGCACCAGACCTCGTCGACGCTGCCGGCGGCACGGAGCACGGCGTCGAGCGCCGTGTCGTTGCCATGCACGTCGGCAATGACCAGGATCGTCAGGAGCGCGCTCCGTCTTTCGGTGCGCCCGAGGCGGCGCTGGGGCCATTATGCGCGGGCCTTCCCGGTATGCACGGCGCGCGGCGGATGGCCCATACTTGCGGTGCTGCCGTCACGCGCGGCAGCCCGCGTGGAGGTGGCGCCGTGCAGCGCAGTTCAGGACAGGTGCTCATTGGGCTCGTCATCATCGCGGTTGGTCTGGCCCTGCTGCTGGACAACCTCGATATCGGCGGCAGCCCCTGGCGATTCTTTCCCTCGGTCATCATCCTGATCGGCCTCTGGGCGCTGGCGCGGAACGGATTTCGCCAGCCTGCCGGGCCTCTCTTGCTCGTCGCGGTCGGCGTGGCCGTGCAGCTCTCGATCCTGGACGAACTGCCGAACGAGGTCCGGTCGGCCATTTGGCCCGTGCTCGTCATCCTCGTCGGTCTGCTGCTCATTTTCTGGCGCTCGTCGCGCGGACGAGCGGACTCCGACGGCGGCGCAAACTACGTGGCCGTGTTTCACGGCGTGCGGGACAGCGTGAATGGCCCACTGGGCCGGCTTCAGGCCACGGCGCTCTTTGGCGGGGTGGAGCTCGACCTGCGGGAGGCCCGGATCGACCACCCGCCCGCGGTGATTGACGTCTCGTGCCTCTTCGGCGGGATCGATATTCGTCTGCCGGCGGACGTGGCCTTGCAGAACGACGTGCTGGCGCTGTTCGGCGGCGTCGAGGATCAGCGGCGCGCCGCGGGATCGGACACGGTTGCGATTACCCTGCGGGGCACAGCCATATTCGGCGGCCTTCGGCTTCAGGATTGACCTCTCGCCGCCCGACCTAGGCCTCGCTCTTAGCCGGAGGCGTGAGTCCGCGCGCCTGGACCGCCGCAATGAACTGCGCCCCACGGTCGAACTCGTGCGCGAATAGACCAAACGAGGCGCAGGCCGGCGAAAGCAACAGCGCGTCGCCGGGCTCGGCCATGTCGAGCGCGGCGGCGACGGCGGCGTCCATATCGTCAACCGCCACCGGCGCCGGCGACCCCAAGTGGGAAGTCAAGCGATCGGTGCCGGCACCGGGAAGCAGCACCACGCCGCGGACGCCGGCGTCGCTCTCCAGGCGCCGCGCCAGCGCGCTGAAATCGAGCCGCTTGTCCGATCCGCCGGCGATCAGCACCCAGGGGCCCGGAATGGAGTCGAGGGCCGCCAGGGTCGCGTCCGGAATGGTGGCCGTGGTGTCGTTGTACACACGGACGGAGCCGATCGTCCCGAGGAAATCCTGACGGTGCGCCACGCCGGTGAAGCCGACGACGGCGCGCCGCACCGCCGCTTCCGGCACGCCGAGCTCATGGGCGGCCAGCGCCGCAGCCGCCAGGTTCGAGCGGTTGTGCGCTCCGCGCAGAACGGCGTCGCTCCATCCCGGCGGCTCGGCCTCCGCCGGCGCCCGGACGACGCGTCCCCGCGCGTGGTCCGCGAACCAATCGCCCCAGCCCGGACCGGCGGGCAGCACAGCCCAATCGCCCGGCTGCTGGGCGCGGAGCAACTCGGCCTTCGCGGCGGCATAGGCCTCCATCGAGTCATAGCGATTGAGGTGGTCGGGGAGCAGGTTGGTGACGATGGCGCCCGATGCGCGCACGCCGGCCCCCACCAGGCCCTCCGTCTGCCAGCTCGACATCTCGAGCACCACCACCTCGTCCGGCTGAATCTCGTCGAGCTGCGTCAGCGCCGAGACCCCCATGTTTCCCGCGAGCCGCGTAGACCGTCCGGCGGCCTGCAGCATGGCGTGCAAGGCGGCGGCGGTGGTCGTCTTGCCGCGGGTGCCGGTCACGGCCACCACCTGCGACGCAGGACACCAGCGCAAGAACATGGTGAGTTCCATCTCGATGCGCGCGCCGGCCGCTCGCGCCACGGCCAGCGCCGGTGCATCCAGCGGAACC
>DAOUHO010000093.1:0-5965 GCA_034428595.1 Chloroflexota bacterium
GTAGAGCACGCGCTTCCACGTGTCCGGCCAGTCCTGCGGCGATCCCCAATAGTCCAAGCCGAGACCCTCCAGGGCGGCGAGAATCGGGTCCAGGTCGTCGACGATGAAGTGGATGTGGTTCATGCCGTGGCCGTTGGGCCCCTTGGGCACGATGGCCGAGGGGTGATTCGGATACTTGATCAGCTCGACGCCGTTTGGGTGTTCCGGCGTCCCCAGGATCACGGCCTGCAGCACAACCCCGGTCAGCCCCGTGATGCCGTCGATGAACGGTCCCTCGCGGACGACGCGGCGGGTTTCCTCCAGTCCGAGGATCTCGCCGTAGAACCGCTCCATCAGCGGCAGATCGCGCACGACGACTCCCGTATGCCCTATCGTGATTGCCACAGCGTTCCTCCTGCACCCGTGTGCCGCCATTGTGGCGCACGCGGGTGGGATTGGCTTGCCTGATGGCCCTGTCGCGCGCGCACCTGCAGCTTGCCGTCGAGGCGGCGGACCGCGCGAGTGGGCCGCTGCGGGCGGCGATCGACCAGCAGTTCAGTCATTTCTGCGTGGGGGCCGTAGCTCCCGACGCGCGGGATCGCAGCGCGACCGGCCGCGCGGCCACCCATTTCTTTGAGTTTCGCGAGCCGGCCACGTGGGGCCGCGCGACGGCGGAGCTGTTCGCAGTCCGGCCCGCGCTGGCGCGCTCTGACGCCGTGTCCGCCGCCCAAGCCGCCTATGTGGCCGGCTATGTGGCGCATCTGGCCGTGGACGAGGTCTTCGTCCTCTTCTGCGGGGAGCATGCGCGGCGCGCGGACCGGGCCGCCACCGTGGGACTCACCTACGCCCTGGAGCGCGGCTGGAGCGACCCGTCGGGGGCGCTGGCGCGGGCGGCGGCGGCGCTGCATCCATTCGATCCGGGCGGCATCGACCTGATCGTCGAGGCGGAGCCACTGTTGGACCTGACGCAGTGGGCCGGCTTGCTGGCGCTCGCGACAATCCCGGCCGAGATTGTGCGCGTGTTCGCCCGTGCCGACGGAAGACCGGACGATCCGGCCGAGGCCGAGCGCGTCGCCGCGGAGCGCGTGGCCACCGGGCGGAAGCTGTTCGGCGACGACGTGGGGGAGCGCTTTGCGGTGCGCGCCGCCCAGGAGATCGATCGTCGCCTCGCGGCCTACGAGCGCGGCGACGGGGCGCGCTACGATTCGCCATCTCTACGGGCCGGTTTCGAGACCGCGCCGCCCGCCGCATCCGGAGATGCCCGTGCATGACGTGGTGATCCGCAACGCGAGCATTGTCGACGGCACCGGAGCGCCCGGCTACCGCGGCAGCGTGGCCATCGACGGAACCCGAATTGCCGCCGTGGGGCTGGTCCCGGATCAGGGCGCGCGTGAGATCGATGCCGGCGGCCGCGTGGTGTGTCCCGGCTTCATCGACGTGCACACGCACTCCGACCTGATGCTACTGGCCGAGCCGGCGCACGAGCCCAAGGTGCGCCAAGGCGTCACGACGGACCTGCTGGGCCTGGATGGCATCGGCTACGCGCCGCTGGCCGACGAGTTGCAGCCGGCCTTTCGCGACTACTTCGCCGCCCTCAACGGCGACCCGCCCATCAGTCAAGACTGGTCCACCGTCGCCGGCTGGCTGGACACGTTCGAGGGCGCGGCGGCCTGCAACGCGGCGCATCACGTGCCGCACGGATGCGTGCGGGCGGCCCTGGTCGGATGGGAGGACCGTCGCGCGTCGCCCGAGGAGCTGCGCGCGATGCAGCAGATCACGCACGAGGCCTTCGAGGACGGGGCGGTCGCCCTCTCCACCGGCCTCGACTACAAGCCCTGCGCTTTTGCCGACACCGATGAGCTTGTGGCGTTGAGCGAAGTGGCGGCCCAGTTTGGCGCGCCATACGTGCCGCACATGCGCTATGTGCTCGGCATGCGCGACGCCATTCGCGAGACCATGGCGATCGGCCGGCGGGCCGGATGCCCGGTCCACATCTCGCACTACATCAGCAGCGGTCAGCGCTGGTGGGAGAACCTGGACGAGGCGGACCGCGGCATACGCGCGGGCGTGTCGCTGTCGTTCGACACCTACGCCTATCCGGCGGGCAGCTCGCTGCTGCACTTCTCGTTCCCCGACTGGGCGCTCGAGGGCGGGCCGCAGGAAATGCTGCGCCGCCTCGAGGACGCGGATACGCGGGCGCGGATCGCGACGGCGATGGCCAACCGCGCCGGCGACAACGCGCTCGAAGTCGACCGGGCGCTGCTGTCGAGCATGCCGGCCGGTCCCAACCGCCACCTGGAGGGCCGCATGCTCGGCGAGGTGGCCGACGAGCGGGACCGGGAGCCGCATGCGTTCCTGGTCGATCTGGTGCGGGAGGAGCGCGGGCGCGCCGCGTCGGTGTTCTTCAACGACCAGACGGACGACGACTTTGCGCAAATCATGCGCCATCCGAGCCACATGGTGGGCAGCGACGCCATCCTGCTGGGCGACGCCCCGCACCCGCGCACCTATGGCACCTATCCGCGCTTTCTGGGCCGCTGGGTGCGTGAGCTTGGGGTCGTTCCGTTGGAGGCCATGGTGCGGCGCATGACGGGCATGCCGGCGGCGCGCTTTGGGCTGGTGGACCGCGGCGTGCTCGCGCCCGGCATGGCCGCCGACGTGGTGGTGTTCGATGCGGACACCGTGATCGACAACGCCACGTTCGAACAGCCGCGGCGCCTGCCGACCGGCATCGACCACGTCATCGTGAACGGCACGTCGGTTATCGACGATGGCCGGCACACGGGCGCGACGCCGGGTCGGGGCTTGCGTCGCGGCCGTCCCGCCGAGTGAACGGCTCCGCGCCGGGCTACAAAGGCGGGGGCTGGATCATGCGCCTGTGGTGGGCCGTGTGGCGCCGAGTGCTCTCACGGCGCTGTTCGGCCTGCGACGGAGGGGGTCTCGAGGCCGGCCATTCCGGACCTCTCCCCAGCGGACGGCCCCACCGCTGTTCCCGCTGCTACGGCACGGGACGCGTCGCCTGGCCGTAAGTCTCGGATCGCGGGATCGTCACGGTTTGGGTGTCCGTGGACGTTGTTCAAGCGACCCTCAGGGCGGTATAGTTGACATAACCGCGCCGCCAGGCGCGGCTTTCCTGGAGCAAGCGGATGTGCGGCATCGTCGGGTATCTCGGCCACGAGCCCGCCTCCGGCCACATCCTCACCGGCTTGCGCGCCCTGGAGTACCGCGGCTACGACTCAGCCGGACTTGCCGTCCTGGGCCCGGAGGGCGTCAGCGTGCGTCGGCGGGCGGGGCGCCTGCACGACCTCGAGACCCTGGTCGAGGCGGAGCCGGTCGAGGGGACCATTGGCATCGGCCACACCCGCTGGGCCACCCACGGCGCAGCGACCGACGCGAACGCGCATCCGCACCGTGACGGGTCCGGGCGCGTGGTCATCGTCCACAACGGCATCACCGATAATTTTGCCGATCTCCGCGACCGGCTGCTGGCATCCGGCCACGCGTTCACCTCGGAAACCGACACCGAGGTCATCGCCCACCTGATCGGACTTGAGCTGGATGCGGGCGCCGACCTGGCGAGCGCCGTCGGAGCCGCTGTGAAGCAGCTCGAAGGGGCGCACGCCATCGTGGCGCTGTCGCCCGACGTGCCCGATTTGCTGGTCGCGGCGCGCCGGGGTTCGGCTGGGGGCCTCGTCGTGGGCCGCAACGGGGCAAATTCCTGCATTGCCTCGGACTTGGTGGCGGTGATTCGCCACACCCACAAGGTCCAGGTCCTCGAGGCCGACGAGATGGCGGTGGTGCACGCCGACCGGGCGGCGCAATTTACCGACCTCCGGCTTCGGCCGCGCACGCGGGCCATGATCGACATTCCCTGGGACCCGCTCTCCATTGCGAAGGCCGGCCACAAGCACTTCCTCGCCAAGGAGATCCACGAGCAGCCGACGACGCTGGCGTCGGTGATTCGGCCGCGCATCACACTCGACCCAATCGAACTGAAGTTCCCGTCGTTCCGGCTGCCCATGCCCGCCGCCGAAATCGAGCGCGTGGTGTTGGTTGGCAGCGGCACGGCCTGGCACGCCGGCTTGATTGGGCGGGACTACATCGAGGATTTTGCCGGTCTGCCGACGACCTGCGAGATCGCCTCGGAGTTTGCCTATCGCGCGAGCCCGTTGAGCCCGCGCACCCTGGTCGTGGCGATCACGCAGTCCGGTGAAACCGCGGACGTGCTGGCCGCCATTGGGCGCGCGAAGCGGGGCGGGGCAACGGTTGTCGCCATCGTCAACGTGATGGGCAGCGAGGCGACGCGTCAGGCGGACGCGGTGATGTACATGCACGCGGGACCTGAAGTGAGCGTGGCCGCGACGAAGACGTTTACGTCCCAACTCGCCTCGCTGCATCTGCTGGCGTGCGACCTGGGCATCGCCCGCGGCCTACTCAGCCAGGAGCAGCTGCGGCACCATCTCATCGCGTTGGCGCACGTGCCGGAGCATGTCGAGCGCGCGCTGACCTGCGAGCCGCAAATCGAGGCCCTGGCCCGCCGCTTCCATCGCTATCGCGACTTTCTCTACATCGGCCGCGGGCAGGCCTTCCCGCTGGCGCTGGAAGGCGCGCTGAAGCTCAAGGAAATCTCCTATATCCACGCGGAGGGCTACGCCGCCGGCGAGCTCAAGCACGGCCCCATCGCCCTCGCCGAGTCCGACGTGCCGGTGGTTGCCGTCGCCACCGCGGGTGCCCTGCGGGACAAGACGCTCAATGCCGTCGAGCAGGTGCGGGCGCGCGGCGCCCCGGTGATCCTCATCGCCACGGAGGGCGACGAGCAGGCGGGCGCGACGGCCGACGAGGTGATCTACGTGCCCAAGACCGCAGAGGCCGTCGCGCCGATCGTCACGGCAATTCCGCTCCAACTGCTGGCCTATCACGTGGCCGTATGGCTGGGAGCGGATATCGACCAGCCGCGCAATCTCGCCAAGTCCGTGACGGTCGAGTAGCCCCATGCGCAAGCCACACTTCTGTCCCGGCGTCCGGCCCCCTCTCCCCTGGAGGGAGAGGGCTGGGGTGAGGGGGCTGTCCCCAGGCCCCCATGGCAAATCGACCCACGGCCGAAGGCCACCGTCCTCCCCGGCGGAACCGCGCGTCACCTTCAAGCAGCGAGACTAAGTGGCCTCGCGGACACAGTTCCTGCTCCGGTCCCTGGCGATGCTGGCGCTGATCGCCGTCCTGGTGGTGATCATCCAGGAGGCCAGCGGTTCATCCACCCAGCAGGTGGCGCAGCAGCGCGTCGAAGAGTTGCGGCAGCGGATCAGCGCCGCCGAGCTTGACAACCAACGCCTCGACGAGCAGTTGCAATATGCCCGCTCGCTGCCGGCGTTGCGGGAGATGGCCAAGCGCGAGCTCGGGCTGGTGAACCCCGGGGACCAGGCCGTCGTGCTGCTGGGCCAGGTGGAGGACCGTCCCCGACCGGCGCCGCTGCCGATACCGACGGTGCCGCCCCCCGAGCCCGAGCCGATCGAGTTTGGGTACCTCGGCGGTTGGAAGGCGCTCCTGTTCGGCGGCGATTGAGCGGGGCGGCGCCCGCTAGACTCACCGACTATGCGCGTGCCCATTGCGCGGGTCGATCCGACGCTTCCGCTGCCACGCTACGCCACGGAAGGTTCCGTCGGCTTCGATCTGATCACTCGCGAGACCACCCGCATTGAGCCCGGGTCGATCGGCCTTGTTCCCGGCAACGTCATCATCGCCGCGCCCCCCGGATACATGATCCTGGTCGCCGCCCGCAGCAGCACCGCCCGGCGCACCGGACTGGTAGCGCCTCACGGCGTCGGTATCGTCGATCGCGACTATTGCGGACCCGAGGACGAGATTCACGTCCAGGTCTGGAACCCCACCGGCGACCCGATCGAGGTGGAACGCGGCGCGCGCATCGCTCAGGCCATACTGGTTCGGGTGGAGACGGCGGAGTGGGTGGAAGGCGAACCGGAGGGTGCGA
>DAOUHO010000094.1:0-21316 GCA_034428595.1 Chloroflexota bacterium
ACGAACAGCAAGACCGTGGCCAGCGCAGCGAAGGTCCCATTCACGACGTTGGCCGCGTGGGCTGGTTCCAGGAAGCCCAAGGCGTGGGACCCGAGGAACAGCGCGGCTGTGAGCAGCGGATACGATGGCGGGTGGGCGATGCCGCCCAGATACCCCAGCGTCTGGAACTCGCCTTTGTCGCCGCCGTTCACGTACGGCACCGCGCTCAGCCAGTAGAACGGCAACGCCAGCCCGGCCAGCACCACGATCGGCAGCCAAAACTGAACGCGCGGCTGGGAGGCGACGGCCGCATAGGCCACCCTAGCCCGGCGCGCAGCGCTGACTGCAGCCATCACCACCTCCGCGTGCGTGCCGTAAACGGTGCGCTCCTGTACGCAGCGCGTCGGGCCGCACAATGGCCGCGATCCTGCCAGGAGCCTGTATACCGAATGGGCGGTCGGATTGGCTACGGCCAAGACGGGAGCGGTCTACGCGCGCTCCGTGGACCTGCGCACCGATAGGGTCCTTGAACGGTCGGTGCAGCGTCGACAGGCCGCGAGCCGCCCTTCGCGGGCGGTCACTCGGTGGCGTACGCCGTGTCCAGAAACTCGGCAAGGTGCACGACTTCCAGGTCGAGGCCGCGCCGCCGCGCGCCGGTGCGCAGGTGCAGGATGCAGCCCGGATTGCCCGACACGATGGTGCGCGCGCCGGTGGCCTGGACCGCGTCGAGCTTCTCGTCCAGGATTTGCAGCGACACCTCCGTGTCGGTGGCGCTGTAGAGGCCCGCGGCGCCGCAACAGAGCGTGGGGTTGGCCGTCTCCACCAGCGTGACGCCGGGGATCGCCCCGATGAGGTCGCGGGGCTGTTGCGTGATGCCCTGCGCGTGCACCAGGTGGCAGGCGTCCTGGTAGACCACCTCGCGCTCTACCGCGGCCGATCCGCCGGGCGCCTCGATCTCGGCCAGGAACTCCGAAAAGTCCCGCACCTTGGCGACAAACGCGCGCGCCCGCTCGCCGTAGGTGGGGTCCCCGGCTAGCAGGTGACCGTACTCCTTCAGGGTCGAGCCGCAACCGGCGGAATTCACCACGATGGCGTCGAAGGTGTCCGCCTCGAAGGCGTCGATGTTGCGCCGGGCCAGGTCGCGGGCGGTTTCGCGCGCGCCGCCGTGCACGTGCAGCGCGCCGCAGCACTGCTGGTGCTCGGGAATGTGAACGTCGCAGCCGGCGCGCGCCAGCACCCGCAGCGAGGCGCGGTGGGCCTCCGCCAGCGACAGCGACATGATGCAGCCGGTGAGGAAGGCCACCCGGTGGCGGCGCTCACCCTCGGCGGGCACGAAGCGCAGATCGGCGGCCTGTAGGAACTGCGCGGACATCGGCGGCGACATCTCATCGAGCCGCGCCAGCGGCGGCGCCAACGTGTGCAGCACCCGGCTGCGGCGCACCAGCCACTGCAGGCCGCTGCGCTGATACAGCCGCAGGCCTTGCCCCAGCAGCCGCAACGCTCGCGGTCGGGTGAAGACGTGCCGCAGCACCAGGTCGGCGATGCGGCGCGCCCGCGGCAGCAGCCCGGCCTGCACCGTCTGCGCCCGCACGTCCTCGATGATCTCGCCGTATTTGACGCCCGAGGGACAGGCCGTCTCACACGCGCGGCAGTCCAGGCAGCGAAAGGTGTGCTTGAGAAAGGTTGGGCTCGTGAGGGACATGTGCCCGTCGGACACCGCCTTGGTGAGCTGAATGCGCCCGCGCGGTGAGTCCATCTCCAGCCGCAGCACGCGGTAGGTGGGGCACTCGTTGAGGCACAAGCCGCAGTGCACGCAGGTGGCGATGGTGGCGGGATCGGGTGTGTCGTGGGTGCTGAAGCCCACGCGCGCGGTCGGCGTTGCGGCGCTCACAAGACTGCTTGAGCGGCCCACGAAAGCCGTTCGTGGTGAGCCTGTCGAACCATGAACGGCCCTTCGACTCGCGCGGAGCCAGCCGTGAGTCCACCGAAGGGGCGAACGGTCTCATCGGTGGGCCGCGCATATTGAGAGAGGTTGTTCATGCGGCATCCGCCAAGAAGCGTCCGGGGTTGAGCGTGCGGTTGGGATCAAACGCGCGCCGCAACTCGCCCGCGAGCGCATGCGCGGCGTTGGACGGGTCCGTGCCCCAGACGTCCAGGCGGCGCTTGACGCCGGGTGGCGCCGCTTCGACCACGACGGGAGCGTCGAACAACTGCGCGGCGCCGCGCAGATCGGAGACGGCGCGGCAGACTGCATCGTCGTCGCCGCCCGTCCAGCGCACCCGCCCCACGCCGCTCACGGCGTGCGCCTCCGCGCGCCACTCAAGGCCGTGCTCGGCGGCGATCTCGGCTGCCGTACCGAGGAGTGACGGAATCTGCGATGAGAGGGCGCTCATGCGGCACACCGTATACGGCTCGCCGGTTGGTGGCGGTTCCGCCACGCTCACCGCGTCGCGCCAGAAGTCGCGCTGGGCATCGCCCTCTAAGGCGTGTGGGGCGGCGCCATTCGAGGCGAGCGCCTCGTGGACCATGGCGAGCTGCGCGGCCACCCCGGCCTCCGTCCCGGCGAAGCGCGCTGCCAGCAGCCAGGGCCGGTCCGGCACGTCGGCTGTCGCGACCAGACGCCGGTCGATGAGATCGACCCCCGTGGGCGCCACCGGCAGGGCCACGATCGATCCAACCGCGCCCCCCGCGTCGAGCGCCGACGCGTAGCCATAGACCGCCGTGCGCTCGTTGGTCGGCAGCGGCGCCACCTTGAGATTTACGCGGGTAATGAGACCCAGGGTGCCCAGCGCGCCAATGTGACCCTTGTGCAGGTCATAGCCGGTCACGTTCTTGACCACCATGCCGCCGGATTTCGTGATCGCGCCGTCCGGCCCCGCTGTCTCCGCACCGATCACCAGATCTCGAAACGAGCCCGAGGCCACCCGCCGCGGCCCCGAGGTATTGGTAGCCATCAGGCCGCCCAGTGTGGCGGATGCCGCGAACGGCGGGTCCAGCGGCAGGTGCTGGCCCTCCTCGCGCAGCCGAGCCTGCAGCGCGGCCAGCGTGACGCCGGCCTGGACGCCAAGAGTCAGGTCCGCGGGCGTGTAGGTCACCAGTTCATTGAGCGCGGTCGTGTCGAGCACCACGTCCACGCGTTCGGGGACATTCCCCAGGCCCATCTGGGCGCCGGCGCCGCGCGGCACGACCGCGGCGCCCAACTCGTCGCACCGCGCCACCACGGCCGCCGCTTCGTCCGGATGCGCGGGCTGGACCACCACGGACGGCTCAACCCCGTCCACGGCCACCGCTTCGAGGCCGCTGGTGCGGATGCGGCTGGAAGGAAGGTCGCGCGTGAGCGCGGCCTCGATATCCACAGCCGACGGGGCGACCGGCGCCGCAGCTTCAAGTGCCATGATTGGCAGTATGGAGCGCGGTCAGGACCGGAACAACCGCCGGAGCGCGGCATGATCGTGGCGCGCACTCGAACCGAGTTGGCGGCGGCGCGGACCGGGCTCCCCGATCCCGTCGGCGCCGTGTTCACCATGGGTGGGCTGCACGACGGCCATACCGCCCTGCTGCGCGCCGCGCGCCGCGAATGTGCCTCGGTCGTGGCAACGCTGTTCGTGAATCCCAGCCAGTTCGAATCCGAGCAGGACGCCGTAACGTATCCACGAGACGAGGCGGCCGATTTGCGCCGGTTCGCCGCCGAGGCCGTGGACGTGGCGTTTGCGCCGCCGGTCCACGAGGTCTATGCGCCGGGGTCCGCCACCCAGGTTGACGTGGGGCGCCTCGGCAAGATGCTCGAAGGCGCCAGCCGGCCGGGACACTTCGACGGCGTCGCTGCCGTGGTCGCCCTGCTGCTCGATCTCACGCGCCCCGGGCGCACCTATCTCGGGCAGAAGGATTGGCAGCAAACGCGCGTGGTGCGGCAGGTCGTGGATGATCTCGCGCTCGGCGTTGAGTTGCGCGTGGTCGGCACCGTGCGTGACGACGACGGCCTGGCCTTGGGCACGCGCAACGTGCGGCTGTCGGTTGAGGGCCGCCGGGCAGCTCTGGTGCTGCACCGCGCGTTGGTGGCTGGTGCCGGTTCCTGGCAGCGCGGCGAGCGGGCGGCGGACCTCCTGGAGCGCACGATGCGGCGGGAATTGGACGCCGAGCCCGGCGTCACCGTCGACTACGCGGTGGCGCGCCATCCCCTCACGCTTGGCGGCCTCGATCCCGAGACCGACTCCGTCGCGCTGCTCGTGGCCGCCTGGGTGGCGGGCGTGCGCCTGATCGACAACTTCGTCCTGGGCGACGGCCTCGTGGACATCGATCCCGCACCGCTGCTGGCCGTTGCCGCGCCTGAAACGGGCATCGGCCCGCCGACCCCGGCGTGACGGCCGAGTCCGAGGCCCCGCCGGCGGCCACGGTTGGCACGGCGGGGCACGTCGATCACGGCAAGTCGACCCTGATCCACGCGCTGACCGGCATCGATCCAGACCGTCTCACCGAAGAGAAGGCGCGCGGCATGACCATCGACCTGGGCTTCGCCTGGCTCACCCTGCCCAGCGGGCGCTCGGTGAGCCTGGTGGATGTGCCGGGACATGAGCGATTCATTCACAACATGCTGGCCGGCGTGGGTGGCATCGACGCCTGTTTGTTCGTGGTCGCCGCCGACGAAGGCGTGATGCCGCAGACGCGCGAGCACCTCGACATTGTGTCGCTGCTGGGCATCGAGCGCGGCGTGGTCGCGCTGGCCAAGACGGACCTCGTGGACGAGGAATGGCTCGAGCTTGTCGAACAGGAGGTGCGGGAAACCCTGACGGCCAGCTCGCTGGCCCGCGCGCCCATCGTCCCCGTCTCCGCGCGCGACGGCCGCGGACTGAACGCGCTCCTGGACGCGCTGGATGCGCTTCTCGCACAGCCTTTGTCCCGACCGCAGGTCGGCGGGCCGCGACTGCCGGTGGACCGGGCCTTCACCCAGCGTGGCTTCGGCACCGTAGTGACCGGCACGCTGGCCGGAGGGCCGCTGGACGTGGGCGACATGGTCCATCTGTATCCGGGTGGCGGGCGAACACGCGTGCGCGGTTTGCAGACCCATCGCGCGGCGGAGGACCGGGCCTGGCCGGGGCGGCGCGTGGCGGTGAACCTCGGCGGCGTCGCGCCTGCCGACGTCCCGCGCGGCACGGTCGTCGCCGCGCCCGGCGCCGTCACCGAGACGCGACGGGTGGACGCCACGCTGCGCCTGCTGCCGTCGGCGCCGCGCGCGTTGAAACCAGGGGAGCGAGTGTCGTGGCACTCGGGCACGGCCGAGGTCGTGGCGGCGGTGCGCTACTTGGAGGCCGACCCCATCCAGCCGGGTAGCGCCGGCTGGGTCCAGTGGCGGCTTGGCTCGGCGGTCGCCATCCGCAAGGGCGACCCCTATGTGATCCGGCGGCTCTCGCCGCCGATGACCATTGGTGGCGGCGAGATCGTGCGCGCGGCGGCTCGCCACGTGCCGCGCGGCGACCCCGCCGCGCTGGAGGCCCTCGAACGCGCTCGCCGCGCCCCGCCCGCCGAGCTGGTGGCCGCGGCGGTCGAGGCCGCCGGCCCGCTCACGCCGGCCGAGATTGCGCGACGCACCGAGCTGAGCCTCGACGAAGTGACGGCGATCGTGGGCGAGATGGAGCGCGAAGGCGGGCTGAGCATTGTCGGCGGCTACGCGGCATCGACTGCCGCCGTCGACGCGCTGAGCCGGCGCATTTGCGCCCGGCTAACGCCGGACGCTGTCGGCGGCCTGCCGCGGGCCGCGTTGCCCCAGCAACTGGGAGCCCCCGCTCCCCTCGTCGCGGCTCTGCTTGGGAGCTTGGCGGCCGACGGGAAACTCGTCCTCGAGGACGGGCGGGTCGTCCCGCCGGGACGCACGCCGGCGCCGCACGGCCCGGAGGCCGATCGCCTCCTGGCCGCGCTGGATGAGGGCGGCTTCGCGCCGCCGGACCTTCCGAAGTTGGCACGCTCTCAGGGCGCCTCAACCACGCTCCTTGACGCCCTGGCGGCTGCGGGTGAACTCGTACGCATCACGCCAACGTTCGGCCTGACCCAGGCGGGCTATGCGCGTTGGCGGCAGGCCGTTGGCGACGCCTTCGCCGCGAACGACCAGTTGACGGTGAGCCAGCTCCGCGACCAGTTGGGCACCAGCCGCAAATACGTCCTGGCGTTCTTGGAGCACCTTGACGCCCGGGCCGTCACCCGGCGTGTCGGCGAAGCGCGCATCCTCCTGGACCGCAACTGGCCGTCGGCCTAGACGCGACGGTGAACCGGGCCGCGGCCTCACCTTTCCTGCCTAGCGGGTTTTCTCCACAATCGTTTCCACAAAGGAGTAGCCAGGAATCGGGATCCTTGTCGCTCTTCGGACAAGCAACATGGCGCTATTGGTCGCGGCAGTATGCGTGACTGACGCCTTTAGCACGCGGTGTAGCCGACGCAATATAAAGTCAAATATCGAGAAGCGAACTCGGTATTGAACCGTGTGTGCAATTTTCGATGCTGGGTTCGCTACGAGCTGATTGAACTCGTCCAGCGAGTCAAACTCATGCACATGGCTGGACTCGAGGACGGTTTCGCCGGCCTCGTTCCGCAGATAGTAGAGCCGGCGTTTCGCCCGGCCCACCGATGAAACCAGTAGCAGGCCGCCCGGCTTGAGGAGGCGGTATAGGTGGCCCATGAACTCTTCGCGCTCCGAGATGTGCTCGATGACCTGGGTGCACGAAATAAAATCAAAGCATTCGGAAAGAAACGGCGCCTGTATCGCATCGCCTCGAACGACACGGCTGGCAGGCACGGCCCTCGACGTCAGCCGGGCCCTTGAAGCCGAGAGCTCCAAGGCGTAAGCGATGGCTTCGGTGGAGCGACCAACGTTCCACAAGAAGGTGCCGCCGCCCGATCCAACGTCCAGAACGCGACCGCCTTGATTCAGGCGATGGCGGATGAACTTCCAGGTCGATGCATGAAGGACATAGCTAATGTCGGTGTCCGGATATATGTCGTCTTCATGCGTGAGCTTACGCGCTTCTACGTTGAAACTAATGCTCAATCAGCCAGTTGCCAACATCTTTGGCAAATGAGGATTGCCGGCCAACGATACCAAACTACGGAACTATGGACATCGCGTGTGGATGACCGTTGAAACTCCGGATGTCGAGTTGCGGCTGTCGGCCAGGGATACCGTCGCCGCGTCCCACGCTGACCGATCTATGCCTCTGGTAGCGCGGCTAGGCCTGGGAGTTCCCGACCTTCGATGAGCTCCAGCGTGGCCCCTCCGCCCGTGCTCAGGTGGGCGAAGTCGTCCGCGCGACCCGACGCCTGAGCGGCCGCCACGGCGTCGCCGCCAGCCACCACCACCTGGGCCGGCGAGTCGGCGAGAAGCCGCGCCAGCCCCAGCGTGCCGCCGGCGAACGGCGCCAGCTCGTAGACGCCAATCGGACCGTTCCACAGCACAGTCTGCGCACCTGCGAGCGCCTCGGCATAGGCCGCCAGCGATGCGGGTCCAATGTCCAGGATCATCGCCTCAGGCGGCACTGCGTCCAGCCCAACGGTGCAGGGTGAGGCGCCGGCGTCGGCCTCGGTGGCCACGACCGCGTCAACCGGAAGCACCAGCCGGCAGCCCGCCGCGGCGGCCGCCGACCGAATGCGAGCGACGGCGTCGGCGGCGCTCTCCGCCCGCGACCGACCGATGCCAATGCCGTCCGCCGCCAGAAAGGTGTTGGCCATCGCCCCGCCCAGGATCAGCACGTCGGCCGTCGCGGCCAGCCGCTCGAGCAGCGCGATCTTGTCGCTGATCTTGGCGCCGCCCACGATGGCCGCAAACGGCCGCGGCGGTCCCTTCACGATCGGGTCCAACGCTTGCAGCTCGGCCAGCATGAGGTAACCGGCGGCGGCGGGCAGCACATGCGCCAGCCCGGTGGTGCTGGCATGCGCCCGGTGCGCCGTGCCGAACGCGTCGTTGACGTAGCAGTCGGCCAGCCGCGCCAGCGCGCGCACGTGAGCCGGGTCGTTGGCCTCCTCGCCGGGATGGAAGCGCACGTTGTCGAGCAGCAGGACGTCCCCATCCACGAGCTCGCGCGTCAGCCGCTCGATCTCGGGGCCCACGCTGTCGGGGGCCAGGGGGATCGAAACGTCTAGGCACCGCCCCAGGCGCTCCGCGACCGGCGCCAGCGATAGCTCCGGGCGCGCGGCGCCCCGCGGTCGGCCGAGGTGCGACGCCAGCACCACGCGCGCGCCGCGCTCGCGCAGGTCGCGGATGGTCGGCAGCGACGCTTTGATGCGGGAGTCGTCGCGAATCGCGCTCCCGTCGAGCGGCACGTTGAAGTCGGCGCGGACGAAGACCCGCCGGCCGTTGACGTCAAGATCCGCCAGACCGCGCTTCATGCGGCGGACGGATCTGGCATGGGCGCCACCCGGCGGTTGTGGCTAGACGGCGGCCGCCGCGGGCGTCCCGGCGGCGACCAGCGCCGCCGCGTCGGCCACGCGGCAGGCATAGCCCCACTCGTTGTCGTACCACGCGGCGACCTTGACCAGGTCGTCGCCGATGGCCATGGTGCTCTCGGCCTCGACGATTGACGAGTGTGGGTCGCCGCGCAGGTCCACCGACACCAGCGGCTCGTCGTTGATCGCCATGACGCCCCGCAGCCGCCCCGCGGCCGCCTCGCGCAGCGCGTCGTTGATCTCCGACTCGGTCGCCGAGCGCTCCAGGTGCGCCACGAACTCGACGATGGACACCGTGGGCACCGGCACGCGGTAGGCCGCGCCGTGCATGCGGCCCTCAAGCTCCGGGATCACCAATCCGATGGCCTTGGCAGCGCCGGTTGACGTCGGGATGATGCTCATCGCCGCCGAGCGGGCCTCGCGCAAATCGCCCGCTGGCCCGTCGACCAGCGCCTGCGACGCGGTGTAGGCGTGCACCGTGGACATCAGGCCCTTCCGCACCCCAAACGCCCGATGCAGCGTGTCCAGCGGCGGCGCCAGGCCGTTCGTGGTGCACGAGGCGTTGCTCACGACGTGATGGGCGGCGGGATCGTAGCGGTCGTGGTTGACGCCCATGACGATGGTCAGGTCGGCCCCTTTGGCGGGCGCCGTGATCAGCACGCGCTCGGCCCCGGCGTCCAGGTGCAGCGCGGCGCGTTCCCGCTCGGTCCCGACGCCCGTGGCCTCGATCACCAGCTGCGCGCCCAGATCGCCCCACGGCAGACGATCCCACTCCCGTTGCGAGGTCGTCGGAATGCGGCGTCCGTTGACGACGAGGTCCGTGCCGTCCACGACGACCTCGCCCGGAAAGCGGCCGTAGTTGCTGTCGTAGCGCAGCAGGTGGGCCAGCATTTCGAGGTCCACCAGCTCGTTGATGCCCACGACCTCGGCCTGCGGTTGACGCTCGAGCAGCGCGCGAAATGCTTGCCGGCCGATCCGCCCGAACCCGTTGATGGCTATGCGCACGTCGTGCCCTCCCGCGCAGCGCCCGATCGCGCATCGAGTATAGGTCCGGCGGGGCGGTCGACGCCTAGGCCGGATCACTCGCCGCAGCCGCGATTCGGCCCCGCGTAGAATTGCGCCCCAGGCACCCTTCAGCATCCAGGCCGCGCCGCACGTGCCGGGCGCGGCGGGCGGAGCCGCCATGTCAAGTGTCAATGCCGCGCCCCGGCCGGCGCCCGCGATCCCGGCCGGTGTGCCGCGGCGCGACGCCGTGATGGCGCGCGCCTCCGGCGAGAATTTCCCCGTCGCCATGGGGCTGCTGCCGCCGGACGTGCGCCGTCACCTGCTCGCCGTCTACGGATTTGCCCGGCTGGTGGATGAGTTGGGCGATGCCGCCGAAGGGGATCGTCTGGCCTTGCTCGACTGGCTCGACGACGAGGTGTCGGCCATCTACGCCGGGCGGGCGCCGGCGCATCCGATCATGCGCCGCCTGGTCGCCACCGTCCGCGCGGCGGCCATCCCCGACGATCCGTTCCGCCGCCTCATCCAGGCCAATCGACAGGATCAGACGGTCCACGCCTACGAGACGTTCGAGGAGCTCGTGGGCTACTGCGAGCTCTCGGCCAATCCCGTGGGACGCATGGTGTTGCACGTGTTCGGCGCGTCCACGCCCGAGCGCGTGTGGCTGTCGGACCAGATCTGCACCGGCTTGCAGCTCGTCGAGCATTGGCAGGACATTGCCGAGGACTTCGACGGCGGCCGTGTCTACGTGCCGCGCGAGGACCTGGAGCGCTTTGACTGCCGGCCCGAGGACTTCGGGCTGCGAGTGACCACGCCCGAGTTTCGCGAGCTCATGGCCTTCGAGGTCGACCGCGCCGAGGCCCTCCTCGACCGCGGCGCCCCGTTGAGCCGGTTGCTCCCCGGCACGTACGGGATGGCCATCGCGGCGTTCACCGAAGGCGGGCGGGCCGCGCTGCAGGCGATCCGCGACGCCGACTACGACGTGCTGGGGCGCGCGCCCCGTCCGACGCTGGGGCATAAGGCGCGCGCCGCGCGTGCCTTGGCGCGCCTCTGGATGAGCTGGTAGCCCGTGGACGCCGACGCCGCCTACGACGTCTGCGAGCAGATCACCCGCTCGCGCGCCGCGAACTTCTACTGGGGCATTCGCCTGCTGCCGCCGCCCAAGCGACGCGCGCTCAGCGCCGTTTACGCCTTCGCGCGGCAGATCGACGACATCGGCGACGGCGGACTGCCGCCGCCCGCCAAGGCCGCCGCGCTGGCGGAGGCGCGGCAGCGGCTTGAATCCGCGAGCAACGGCGCCGCGGACCCGGTCATGACGGCGCTGCGCCACGCAGCCGATCGTTTCCCCGTGCCGCTGGACGCGTTTGGCGATCTGATCGACGGCGTGGAGATGGACGTGCGCGGCGACACCTACGAGACCTTCGACGACCTGGTCGTCTATTGCCGCCGCGTCGCCGGCAGCATCGGGCGGCTCTCCCTGGGCGTGTTCGAGTCCCGCGACATGGCCCGGGCCGAGCCGCTGGCCGACGAGTTGGGCGTGGCGCTCCAGCTCACCAACATCCTCCGCGATGTGCGGGAGGACCTGGCGCAAGGCCGCGTGTATTTGCCGCGCGAGGACCTCGCGGCGTTCGCCTGCGAGCTGCGCGCGCCGCTCACGCCGACCCCGGCCTTCGCCGCGCTCATTCGGTTCCAGGCCCAGCGCGCCCGGCGGCAATTCGACCTGGGCTTGCAGCTGCTGCCGTTGCTGGACTGGCGCAGCACGGCTTGCGCCGCCGCCATGGCCGGCATCTACCGCCAGGTGCTGAAACGCATTGAGGATGACCCGGCCGCCGTGACCCGCGGGCGAGTGTCGCTGTCCACCGGGGCCAAGGTGCGCGTCGCGCTGTGGAGCCTGCTTCGCGGATGAGCCGTCACGTCGTCGTGGTTGGCGGCGGGCTTGCGGGGTGTGCGGCAGCGCTCACCTGCGCCGACGCCGGGGCGCGCGTGACGCTGCTCGAGGCGCGGCGGCGTCTCGGTGGGGCCACCTACTCGTTCCAGCGCGACGGGCTGTGGTTCGACAACGGTCAACACGTCCACCTGCGCTGCTGCACGGCTTACCGCGCCTTCATCGACCGCATCGGCGCCGCCAACATGGTCGCCATGCAGCGTCGCCTCGAGATCCCGGTCATCCGGCCAGGGCACGGCGTGGCCTGGATCAAGCGGGCCAATCTGCCGGCGCCGCTGCACCTCGCCCGCAGCCTGGGAGCCTACCGGCACTTGTCGCTCGCCGAGCGCCTGCAGCTGGGGCGCGCGTTGATTGGGCTGATGCGCCTCGATCTGCGCGACGCGTCGCTGGACGCCCACACCTTCGGGAGCTGGTTGCGCGCCCGCGGCCAGTCGAACGGTTCGCTCGAGGCGCTGTGGGACCTGATCGTGCTGCCCACGGTGAACCTGCCGTCGGCCGAGGCTTCATTGAGCCTGGCGGCCATGGTCTTCAAGGTCGGGCTGTTGAGCGATCGGTCGGCGGCCGACATGGGCTACACCACCACGACGCTTGGACGCGCGCACGGCGACCAGGGCTTGCGCGCCCTGCGAGCGGCCGGCGTGGACGTGCAGCTTGGCGTCGCCGTCTCCGAGGTGTCCGTCGAGTCCGGGGGCGAGATTCGCGTGCGGCGGCAAGGCGAAGACCTGGCGGCCGACGCCGTCGTGCTGGCGGTGCCCCATGTGCAGGCGGCGCGGCTCGTGCCGGCGGCCGCCGATCCCGAGGCGGCGCGCTTTGCCGACTTGGGAGCCGTGCCCATCGTGAACCTGCACGTGATCTACGACCGGCCGGTCATGCCCTATCCGTTCGCGGCCGGCGTCGGCACGCCCGTGCAGTGGGTGTTCGACCGCACCGAGGCCGCCGGGCTATCCGACGGCCAGGCGCTGGCCGTCTCGCTCTCGGGCGCCGTCGCATACGCCCAGGTTCCCACCGACGTTTTGCGCGAGCAGTTCGTCGCCGAGCTGGCGCGCGTCTTCCCTCGCGCCGGTGAGGCGCAGGTTCGAGGTTTCTACGTCACGCGCGAGCACCAGGCCACTTTTCGCCAGGCCCCGGGCAGCCTCGCGCGGCGTCCCGGGCCGCACACCGCCCTGCGGAACGTGTTCCTGTCCGGCGCATGGACCGACACCGGTTGGCCCGCGACCATGGAGGGCGCCGTGCGCAGCGGCAACCGCGCCGGGAAACACGCGCTCAGCGCGCTGGGCCTGGCGACGCCGGTGGCGGCGTGACCCGCGCGCACGCGCCGGGAGGCGACGCGCGTTGCTATATTCGCCAGGCGGCGGACCCCTCAGCGACAGGGAGCGGTGTCGTCTCGTGATTCGACGTGTGCCGGACCCCGCGTCCGGATCCCGCCCCGGTCCCATGGGCGCTGCGGCGTCCGGCGACGTCCGCGAACGCGCGCGCGTTGCACTGGAGCGCGCCTGCACCCAGTTGCTCGAACAGCAAGACGCCCAGGGTGTCTGGCGCGGCGAGCTTGGCACCAATGTGACCATCGAGGCCGAGGACCTGTTTCTGCGCGAGTTCCTGGACATCCTTGATCCCGAGGTCTTGCGGGCGACGGCGGCCTGGATCCGGCAGCGGCAGCGGGACGACGGCACCTGGGCCAATTTCGAGGCGGGTCCGGGGGACATTTCGACGACCGTCGAGGCGTATGTGGCCCTGCGCATGGCGGGCGACGCGCCCGAAGCCGAACACATGCAGCGCGCCGCTTCGTGGATCGTTGATCAGGGCGGACTCGAAGCGACGCGAGTCTTCACCCGCATGTGGCTGGCGCTGCATGGCTGGTGGGACTGGGACGAGTTGCCGGCCATTCCGCCCGAGATGATCTTCCTGCCCACCTGGGTGCCGCTCAACATCTACGACTTCGGCTGCTGGGCCCGACAGACCATCGTGGCGCTCAGCATCGTGCGCGCCTATCGCCCGGTCAGGTCCGCGGACTTCACCATCGACGAGCTGCGCACCGGGACGGTTCCGCGGGTGAGCGCCTCGCTGCGCACGTGGAAGGGATGGTTCACCTGGATCGACCGCGCGCTGCGGCGCTACGAGCGGCGGCCCCTGGGCTGGCTCCGCGCCGCCGCCCTGCACCGTGCGGAGTCCTGGGTGATGCGGCGGCAGGAAGCCGACGGCTCGTGGGGCGGCATTCAGCCCCCTTGGGTCTACTCCATCATTGCGTTGCGCCTGCGCGGCTACGGCATGACCCAGCCCGTCATCAAGCATGCCCTCGAGGGCCTGGAGCGGTTCACGATTTGGGACGGGGGCGTGCGTCGCCTCGAGGCCTGTCAGTCGCCGGTCTGGGACACCGCGCTGGCGCTGGTGGCGCTGGCCGACGGCGGCGTGCCGCCCGACGCCCCGGCGTTGCGCCGCGCCGGCGAGTGGCTGGTCGGCGAAGAGGTGTCCCAGCAAGGCGATTGGGCGGTGCGCCGTCCCTATCTCCACCCCGGCGGCTGGGCCTTCGAGTTTGAGAATCGCAACTACCCGGATGTCGACGACACCGCCGAGGTCATCCTGGCCCTGCGCCGCGTCGACGTTCCTAACGCCAAGGGAGCCATCGACCGCGGCGTCGCCTGGACGCTCGGCATGCAATGCGTCGATGGCGGCTGGGCGGCGTTCGACGCCGACAACACCCGCACGCTGTGCCGCGCGCCGGCGTTCTGCGACTTCGGCGAGGTCATTGACCCGCCCAGCGCCGACGTGACCGCGCATGCGATCGAGATGCTGGCCCTCGAAGGCAAGACCTACAACGCCCGCGTCCAGCGGGGCATCGCATGGCTCCGGTCCGCGCAGGAGCCCGACGGCTCGTGGTTTGGACGCTGGGGCGCCAACTACATCTACGGCACCGGGGCGGCGGTTCCCGCCCTCGTTGCGGCCGGCGTCTCACCCGACGACCCATCCATCCGGCGCGCCGTGCACTGGCTCGCCGCGCGCCAGAACCCGGACGGCGGCTGGGGCGAGGATCTCCGGTCCTACGACGATCCCGCGGGCTGGTCGGGCCGGGGCGACAGCACCGCCTCGCAGACGGCCTGGGCGCTGCTCGCGCTCGTGGCGGCCGGCGACGACGGGTCCGTGACGCGCCGCGGCGTCGAATATCTCGTCGACACCCAGCGCGAGGACGGCTCGTGGGACGAACCGCTGTACACCGGCACCGGCTTTCCCGGCGCCTTCTACATCAACTATCACCTCTACCGCTTGATCTTCCCCGTCATGGCGCTGGGCCGCTACGTGAACGGCTGGCACGCCGGGCGGCTCACGCGGTTCGCACTGGACGGGGCCCATGGAACGTCGTAGCTTGCTCGTACTGGCTCCCGGACACTAGGCGCACCCATGGGCGTACCGCTGCGACAGACCATCACCGTTGCGCGTTATCTGATGACGCAGCGGCTTCGCCGTCGCGAGAAGTTCCCGCTGATCGTCGAGCTCGAGCCGCTCTACGCCTGCAATCTGGCCTGCGCCGGCTGCGGCAAGATCCAACATCCGGTCGAGACGCTGCGCAAGCGCATGCCCGTCGAGCAGGCCGTGGCCGCCGTTGAAGAGTGCGGCGCGCCCATGGTGTCCATCGCCGGCGGCGAGCCGCTGGTGCATCCGGAGATTCACAAGATCGCCGACGAGCTCGTGCGGCGGCGCAAGTTTGTCTACCTCTGCACCAACGCCCTGATGCTCGAGCGCAAGCTCTCGCTCTTCACCCCGTCGCCCTACTTCGCCTTCGCCATTCACATCGACGGGTTGCGCGAGCGGCACGACGAGTCCGTCTGTCAGGAAGGCGTGTTCGACAAGGCGGTGGAAGCCATCAAGGCGGCCAAGCACGCCGGATTCCGCGTCACCACCAACACCACCTTCTTCACCCACGACACGCCCGACAACGTGCGCGCGGTGCTGGACTACCTCAACGACGAGCTGGAAGTGGACCACATGATGATCTCGCCCGGCTACGCCTACGAGAAGGCCCCCGACCAGGAGCACTTCTTGCCGGTGGAGCAGACGCGGCGGCTCTTCCGCGAAGCCTTTCGCGGCGGCGGGCGCAAGCGCTGGCGACTCAATCACAGCCCGCTCTTCCTCGACTTCCTCGAAGGCAAGGTGGACTACGACTGCACCGCCTGGGGCATTCCCAGCTACTCCATCTTCGGCTGGCAGCGGCCCTGTTACCTCATGGCGGACGGCTACGTCGCGACCTACAAGGAATTGATCGAGACCACGGATTGGGACAGCTACGGTCGCGGCCGCGATGAGCGCTGCGACAACTGCATGGCGCATTGCGGCTATGAGCCCACTGCCGTGGCCGCCACCAGCGGCTCACTGCGCGAGTCCCTGCGAGCCTTCGCCTCGGCGCTGAACTAGGCGCCCGCGCCCACCCCGCCATTCCGAGCTCTCGTCCTCGGGCGCTGGGCTGAGTTGCCGCGCGCTCGGCCCCTGACGCCGGCTGCGCCGGGCAATCCTACGGGTGCGGCTCGTCGCCGTCGCCGCCCTGTCGCGGCGCCGACCCGCCGGTCTCCCGCCGCCCTCGCTGAAACACCAGCCACGTCACGCTGGTCGAGATCGCCGCGGTGATGAGCGCCCCCAGCAGCGCCCAGCCGAAGCTCTCCACGTAAATCGGCGGAATGATCTGTCCCGCCAGCCAAAACATGAACGCACCCACCACGAAGTGCCCGAACCCCAGCGTCACGACCATGAAGCAGCAGGTGAGCGGCAGCGTGGCCAGATACATTAGCGGACGCACGTAGACGTTCAACGCCGCCAGCACCGCGGAAAACGCCGCCGCCGTCGCCCAATACATCAGCGACCCGGTCTCCGGCAGGCGGACGTAGGGGGCCAGCAGCAGCGCCGTCAGCAGCACGCCGAGAAACGCGCCGGCCCAGTGCACCGCGAACTGCTGAACCGTGCGCTCGAAGTTCCAGCGCACCCGCACCGGCGGTTGGCCGTTTACGACGCCGCCACCGACGGCTCGGCCACCTTGACCAGCACCTTGCCGATATTCTCGCCCGTGAACAGGCGCAGAAAGGCCGCCGGGGCGTTTTCCAACCCCTCGACGATGTCCTCGCGGTACTTGAGACGCCCTGCGTCGATCCAGCCCGCCAGTTCCCGCAAGGCCGGATCCTGACGGTCGAAATAGTCGTTGGCGAAAAAGCCCTCCATCCGGGCGCAGGCGAGGGCCAGCGGGACTGAATGCCGCGGCGCCACCTCCGGCTCCTCGAGGTTGTATTGCGAAATGAAGCCGCACAACACGACGCGGGCGTACATGCGCAGATGCTGCAACACCACGTCAAGGGTGCGGCCGCCGACGTTGTCAAAGTACACGTCCACGCCGTCGGGGCAGGCGCGTTTGAGCGCCGTCGCCAGGTCGTCGGTGCGGTAGTTGATCGCCGCGTCGAAGCCAAGGTCTTGCGTCAGATGGCGGCACTTGGCATCGGACCCGGCAATGCCCACCGCGCGGCAGCCCTTGATCGCGGCGATCTGACCCACAGCGGAGCCAACCGCCCCGGCGGCGCCCGACACCAGCACGGTCTCGCCGGGACGCGGCCGGCCGACCTCGAGCAGGCCAAAATACGCCGTGAGACCCGGCATGCCCAGGATCCCGACGCCGGTCTGGATGGGAGCGATGGCCGGGTCGATGACCCGCAATTCGTCAGCCGCGACGGCGCCGTAGGCCTGCCATCCGATGCGCCCCACCACGATCTGCCCCACGGCCACGGCAGGAGACGCCGTCGCCGCCACCTCGCCCACCACCTCGGCGGTGACGACTTCGCCGACGTTCGTCCGTTCGCCGCGAATGGCCCAGCGCATGTAGGGGTCCACCGAAAGCCACAGCGTGCGCACCAGCGCCTCGCCGTCGCGCGGTTCGGGAAGCGGCGTCTCCTCCAGCCGGAAGTTGTCGGCGGTGGGCATGCCATGGGGTCGGCTGGCGAGGACGTATCGCCGATTCACCGGCTCAATCACGGGGGCCTCCACGCTACTGGAGCGTGCCATGGTACCCAGGGTGCTTCGGCGGACTGCATATAATCTGCATAGGTGCTGCACGGGGCCTCAATCGGCTGCTGCAAGCATCCAATGGGCTGGTGCGATTGGCGCACCCAGGGAGGACCATTGTGAGCGGATCGGTGCGCGTGGCGTACGGGCGCCCGGCGGCCGTGCCAAGCAAGCCGTCTCACGGGCGCCTGCTGCTGCGTGACGCGGAGCCGGGCGACCGACGCCCCGCGGGTGCCTTGCTGCGCGAGGCGCTGACCCCGCAGCTCGCCGATGCCGTATTTGGCTTGGGCGTTCCCGGCGCCTCGCGGTACTTCGAGCGGCTGTTTCAGCGTCCGGGCACCCTGTGGAGCTATGACATCACCACGCTCGCCGAGCTCGACGGCGAGGTTGTGGGCCTGGTGTCGCACGCGCCGTGGGCGGTGCTTGCCCAGCGGCGCCGCTCAACCCTGTGGGGCTATTGGCGCGCCTACGGGCTTCGCGGGCTGCTGAAGCTGATTCCTCGCATCCGCGCTCTGATGCGCGCCAGCCCGGCCGTGCCGCCGGACCATTGGTTCATTCCCTGCCTGGCCGTTGCGCCCGAGCACCGCGGCAACGGCGTCGCGCACGCCCTGTTGCAGACGGTGTACCGGCATGCCGAGGCGCACGCCCCGGCGTGCAGCCTCTACGTGCCGACGAGCAATGCGACCGCGCGCGAGTTCTACGACCGCGCGGGCTACGTGGAGCGAGAGGGTGCGGACTCGGAGTTGCTCCACCGCCTCGCTGGCGTGAGTGGGCGGGTCCGATTCGAGCGGGCGCTCGCCGCCGGCCAATCCACCTAACGCCGCCTCCGCGAGCCTGACCGTTTGCGCCGCCGGGCGGCGCGGCGCCACTAGCGCCCGCGCGTTGAAGGGCGCCAGGCCATTTTCATGTAGCGGTCGCCCTGCTCGAGCTCAGCAAGCATTTGCGCCAGCCGCCGCCGCTTGGTCGGCTCGCGCTTCGCCCGGTCGATCCAGCCGAGGTAGTCATTGCGCTGATAGGGAGGGCGAAGTCGGTACGCCTCCATCAGACCGCGCTCGAGCAACGCGCGCTCCACGAACTCCGGCATTGGGTTCAGGGGTCGCTTCAGCGTCGACGGCGGCACACGCGCCTCCCAGCATCGAGCCAGCGATGCCAAGGATACGCAGCGCGCCGGCCGGACCGCCGCTCAGTTTCCCACCGATCAAACCCCTGGCGCGTCGCGCGACGCGCGCTCCGATGGGGATGAGAGCCTCAGCCTGGTTCCACACAGCCGTCGCGTCCGGTAGTATTGCCGCCCCTCTTGCGACGGTTGACCCAAATGACGATCGCTCGACTCCCCGGCGCCGGGGAGTCTCAGATGCCGCGCCAACTCCCGCGTCGGCAGGTTTTCCAGCTTGGCGCGGGGGCCGTGCTCGGCGGCGCGCTGAACGTGGGCCCGGCCAAGCTGGTACCCCAGCAGCGCTACCCATGGTTGGTCTTCGTGTCGGACCATCGCGCCGATCTTGGCTATATCGCCGAAGACGATCGCCGGGCCCAGTTTGCGTCGACCTACACGGCAATTGGCGGCGGCGCGGTTGCAGGCCCGGCCATCAGCACCAGATTTCGCGATGGGCCGAGTGGTCCGCACTGCCAGGCGTTTGAGCGTCTCGTGCTGCACGTGTCACCGGGCACGCGCTCCATCCGGCCGGCGCCGCTGCTCAAAACGGCGAGCGAGCGCGGTTTCGACGATTTCCTCGAGGCCGAGCACGGGATCCCGGCGGCGAGCGCCGGGCGAGCGGCTGCAAGTCTGGGGGTCAACGGCGAGCTCGCGGACGCCTACCACGCCCTCGGCAACTGGCCGATCCTCGGGGCCCCGACGACCCCGCCGGTGCGCGGGCGGGGCGTGACATTGCAGCGATTCGACAACGCCGTGATCACCCTGCCCGAGGGCGGCGGACCCGAGAGCGCTGAATTGGTCCCCGTGCCGCGCTATTTGCGAGCGGCGGATTACTTCCCAAAGACTCCGTTCATGCCACGCACGCTGCCGGTGTATCCAATGGAGGCGCCGCCGGTGATCCGCCGCGGCGACCCCACGCAGCCGTATGTGTTCGTCACGGTTGACGACTGCTGGGATCCTGCCTTGACGGCGCGGTGCCTCGACATTGCGCGGGATGAGCGGATCAAGATCACCTTCTTCCCCGTCGGGACGCAATTGCCGAAGACCCCGGCCCTTTGGCGCCGCGCCATCATCGAGGGGCATTCGATCGAGAACCACACCTATTCGCATCTGCCGTTGCCTGACCTGAGCGATGCCCGCATTCGCTGGGAGCTGGATGAGGCCAGACGCCAGCTCAATGCCACATTGGGATACGCGTACCCTCAGCAGTTCATGCGGCCGCCGTTGGGTGCGGGCATCCCGGACGCTCGGAACCGCCTGCTGCGGATTAGCCAGGCCGCGGGGCTCCACATCGCCATGTGGACCGCGGATTCCAAGGGGTGGCACTACCCCCGGGACGGCAGCGCCCGCGCGCAAGACTTCGTGCTGGGCAACCTGACCGAGAAACTCGAACCGGGGGCGGTACTGTTGCTTCACGCCTTGGCGAGTGACTTAGCCGCCCTGCCGCGCCTGGCGCGCGAAATCCACAGCGCCGGCCTCCAGAGCGTGAATATGCGCGACCAGCTGCATCTCCCCGGCCAAGAAACCGGCAACGGCGATGAGTTGTCGACGTGCCCGGAAACCCTCCCCGATGCCGCGGAGTGGTGCTGAACGATCGAGCGTCGCGGAAGCTCGCCGCGGCGAGAATATCGCTAGGCCTTACGAAGAGCGACGGCGCTTGACGCGGAGCATCGACTGAGCGCCCGAATGGCGATTCGCCGCCTGTTCCAGCCGCGGGAATCGCTCACCGACGACGAGCGGCGGTCGAGCATGCGCGATATGACGCTGCAGGCGGTCGCCGCCTCCGGGGCGGACGGATTGGCCTCCGGCGGCTTTCTCACCGCCTTTGCCCTCATCCTGGGCGCCTCCACCGTCCACATTGGAATCATGACGGCCATCCCGTTCATCGTGCAGCCGGTCCAACTGCTGGCGGTCATCGCCGTCGAGCGCATGCGGGTGCGCAAGCCAATCGCGGTTGCCGCCTATTTCGCCGCCTACGCCACCTGGATACCCATTGCATTGATTCCCTTCGTCATCGAGACGCCAAACCCGGGCGCGGTGACGCTGCTCTTGCTCTTTATCGCCGTTCGCGGCCTGGCCAACGCGTTCGTCGCCACGAGTTGGAGCGGATGGATCCGCGATCTCGTCCCCGGGAGCGCCATGGGGAGCTTTTTCGCCACCCGTCTACGTGCAGCCACGGTCGCCGCGGCGGTCACCGGACTGGCGGCGGCGTTCTACATCGACTGGTGGAAGGGGGCGGTGCCGGAGAGCGAGGTGATTCGCGGGTATTCCTACGCCATCTTGCTGGGCAGCATCGCCCTCGGCATGAGCGCCGTGGGGTTCATGGCCCGCATGCCCGAGCCGCGCATGCTGCTGCCCGAGGGCGGGCGACCATCGATGGCTAAGACCCTGGCGGCGCCGCTGCGCGACGGGAACTTCAGGCGCCTCATCAACTTTCTCTTCGCCTGGAGCTTCGTGACGCAGCTCTCGGCGCCATTCTTTGCCGTCTATATGCTGACCGTCCTTGAGCTTTCGCTGTCGGTGGTCGTCGGTCTGGCGGTGCTCAGTCAGCTCACCAATGTCCTGTTCTTTCGCGTCTGGGGCGCGTTCGACGATCGGTATGGCGGCAAGGTCATCCTCTCGATCTGCTCGTCGCTGTATCTGCTGGTCATCTTGGGCTGGACCTTCACGACCATGCCGGATCAGCATGCCCTGACCATGCCGCTGCTCGTCGTTCTCCATGCGCTGCTCGGCATCGCCGGCGCCGGTATCAACATCTCCTCCACCACCATCCGCATGAA
>DAOUHO010000095.1:0-13725 GCA_034428595.1 Chloroflexota bacterium
AACCGCCTCTACAACCGATTCATTGCGCGCCCGCACAACCCGGTCTTGCCAAGCCCCGACATCCCTTTCATGCGAAGCCCCGATACCCCTGTCATTCCGAGCCCCCACCCTCCTGTCATTCCGAGCGCAGCGAGGAATCTCAAGCGCGGGGAGAGAACCGCAACGGCTGCGGCCTCCGCTCGGCGGTCAGAGTCTCGACAAGAGACACCCGCCAAGGACTGACTCGCGGACCCTGGATTCCGGCTTTCGGGGACCATTCCATAGATGGTCGCCCGCCCCATCCCCAACCCCGGATCACCCTCACCCTCACCCTCACCCTTCAAGGGAGAGGGGATCAGAACCTCTCGCCAGCCTCCAAAGGAGGAGCTACGCAAGGGTCGCCTCTGTATCTAGCGCGGGGCAGGCTCTTCGCTGGAATGACAGATGCGCAAGGAGATCATGAGCAAGCTACGCCGCAACCTGCGCGACTTTGTCCCCGCGCTCTTCCTGATCGCCGGACTGCTGGCGTTGTGGGAAGTGGTGTCGCGGGCCGTGGAGATGCCGCCGTGGCTGCTCCCGGCGCCCTCGGCCATTGCGGCGTCGTTCGGCGAGGCCGCGCCCCTGCTCGGTCCGCACGTGGCGGCCACCGTGACCGCCGCCGCCGCGGGCTATGCCCTGGCCCTGGCGGCGGCCATCGTGCTGGCGGCGGCGATCGATCGCTGGGTCCTGGCGCGACGCGCGGTCTACCCGCTGCTGGTGACCTCGCAAACCATCCCGACGTTCGCGCTGGCCCCGCTGCTGGCCATCTGGTTCGGATTCGGCCTGCTGCCCAAGGTGCTGGTCGTGGCGCTGGTGTGCTTCTTCCCCATCGTGGTGGCAACGGTTGGCGGGCTGCGCGCGGCCGACAAGGAGATGCTCGATCTGGTACGCGGCATGGGGGCCAGCGACCGCCAGCTGTTCGTCAAAGTGCGCTTGCCGGCGGCGGTGCCGTCCGTGATCTCCGGCATGAAGATCGCCGCCACCTACAGCGTCATCGGCGCCGTCATCGCGGAGTGGACCGGAGCCAGCCAGGGCTTGGGGCTCTATCTGCTGCGGGCGTCGAACTCATTTCAGACCGACCAGGTATTTGCCGTGATTGCCGTCATCGCGTTGCTGAGCATCGCGCTGTTCGGCTGCGTTGAGCTTGTGGGCCGCACCGTCGCACCGTGGACGGCGGCCAAGGAGGAGACCGCACGATGATGATTTCGCGACGCCGGACATTGGGGCTGATGCTCGGAGCCGCCGCCGTGCCGCTGGTGGCCGCCTGCGGCGAGGAGGCGAAGGAGCCAGCATCCGTCACGTTGATGCTGGATTGGGTCCCCAACACCAATCACACGGGAATCTACGTCGCCCGCGACTTCGGGTTCTATGACGACGAGAACCTTGAAGTCTCAATCGTCGAGCCCGGCGTGTCGGGCGTGGCGCAGGCCGTGGCGGGCGGGGCCGCCGAGTTTGGCATCAGCTTTCAGGAAGAAGTGACGCTGGCGCGCTCGGAGGACGTGCCGCTGGTGTCGCTGGCGGCCATCATCCAGCACAACACGTCGGGCTTCGCCTCGCCAGCGGACCGCAAGATTCGCCGCCCGCGCGACTTTGCCGGAAAGAAGTACGGCGCCTTTGGCTGGGGTCCCGAGCGGCAGGTGCTGACGGCGCTGATGCAGTGCGACGGCGGCGACTTCAACCAGATCGAGTTCGTCGACATCGGCGCCGTCGACTACTTCGTCGCCTGGGAGCGCGGCGACGTGGACTTCGTGTGGATCTTCGAGGGCTGGGACGGCATCCGCGCCCAGCTGCAGGGCTTTGACCTCGACTACATCCGCCTGACCGACCTCGATTGCATCCCGGACTACTACACGCCAGTACTCGCGACCAGCGAGTCGATGATCGCCGAGAATCCGGACGTCGTGCAGCGCTTCGTGCGCGCCACGGCCCGCGGCTACGAGCTGGCGATCGACGAGCCTTCGCGCGGCGCGGACACGCTGATCAAGGCCGTCGACGGCATCGACGCCGACCTCGTGCGGGCCAGCCAGGACTGGCTCAGCCCTCGCTACGCGGAGGACGCCAGTCGTTGGGGCTGGCAGACGCGCGACACCTGGCAGGGCTACGCCAACTGGCTGGTGAATTACGACCTGCTCGCGCGCACGATCAATCCTGCCAACGCGTTCGATAACTCGTTCATCGAGAACGCCTGAGGCCGCGGAGGGCGACGGTTGCCAATCCCGGTCAAGCTCATGATGTCCGGGAGGACCCCAGCGCGGTTCCAAGTTAGGTGGAGCCTGGATTCCCGCATTGGGAGACCTTTGCGTAATTTGGTAGGGACGATGCATGCGTCGCCCCTACGCCAAGCATCCAGCGCACCATCAGGTTGGGCGGGACTGGATTCCGGCCCCGTATCGAGTACGGGGCAGGCTCTTCGCCGGAATGACGGACTGGGCGGCAAGAACGATGAGGGGTTGGGCGAAGGTCTTCGGGAGACGGCGTGAGTTTGCCACCGAACCGAGACGCGCCGACCCCGGCCGTGGCGCTGCGCGGCGTTCAGGCCACGTATGTCGAGCGCGGCTTGCGCGTCGAAGCGTTGCGTGACGTGAACCTGACCGTCGCGCGGGGCGAGTTCGTGTCGGTGATCGGTCCGAGCGGCTGCGGGAAGAGCACCATGCTCAACCTCGTCGCCGGGATCGACCGTCCCAGCGCCGGCGAGATCGATGTCGAGGGCCGCTCGGCGATCGGCCGCATGGGCCTGGTGGCGCACATGCCCCAGCGCGACCTGCTGCTGCCCTGGCGCACGACGCTGCAGAACGCCGTGCTGGGACCGGAGCTGCGCGGTGAACCGGACCGCGAGGCGCGCGCGCTGGCGCAGCTCGATCGGTTTGGCCTGGAGGGCTTCGCCGACGCCTACCCCCACATGCTGTCCGGCGGCATGCGGCAACGCGCCGCCATGCTGCGCACGATCCTGCTGGACCGCGACACCCTGCTGCTGGACGAGCCATTCGGCGCGCTGGACGCCCTGACGCGCGGTGAGATGCAGGAGTGGCTGCTGGGCATCTGGACCGAGCTGGCCAAGACGGTCCTGTTCGTCACCCACGACATCGAGGAAGCGATCTTCCTGTCCGACCGCGTCTACGTGATGACCCGCCGGCCCGGAACGATGAAGCTGGAGCTGGCCATCGACTTGCCGCGGCCGCGCGAGCGCGAGATGACCACGTCGCCGCCGTTCATCGACGCCAAGCGCACGCTGCTGCACACGCTGCTGCACGCGCTGCTGGCCGAGACGCAGCGGTAGCCCGGCGCCAATAGCGCAGCCGTCACGTTGAGTCCGTCATTCCGGCGGAGCCTGTCCCCGCAAAGGCGGGGAGCCGGAAGCCAGCCCTGGTTTGCCCGCGGGCGAATCAAGCTCGGACCGCTCGATTTGATACGCCAAAGGATGCTGACGGGCCACGCCCCCGTTGCGGCAACCAATGGGGCTCCCTATGCTCCGGTCGCCAGCCGACCCGCACCTCGACGGAGCACCAGATGACCGAAGTCGCAGCCGACCGGCGAATCCCCGGATACCCCAACGACCCCGTGCGCGAGAAGCGCGAGCTCATGCTCAGGACGTATGAGTACGAGTTTCCATTCAACTACCCGAACGTCGACGTCGATCGCGTGTGGATCGGCGGCGAGCGCCACGGCATGGAGCTGTTTCCGATCAAGACGACCGATGGCTCCACGGCGTCAACCCAGACCCCGTCCGACTGGATCGTGATTCACGAGGACGAGCCCATGGTGCGGGTGGCCGTGATGGGCAGCGCGTGCACGCCGCCGGGCTCGATCTTGCTGGAGGCCGACCCGATCCCGGGATTCCGGCACGACGGGGAAGTCGAGCACGCACTGCCGGTGCGGTATCGCATCGACAACCTGTGGGGCATGCACCTGCGCGCCGACATGCTGGAGCAGGGCGGCCGCTCCGAGGCTCTGCCCATCGCGGGGATGAGCTGCGCCGTGATCGAGATTCCGCCGTCCATGACGGTGCGCGTCGCCGGCCTCGGAGCAATTCCGGCGTGGGCCAGCGATTCATGGCCGGACGACACGCACTACTCCGTCCGCTACATCCGCACCACCGTCGCCGAGGGGTACGAGATTTAGGAACGCCGCGGCCTTGCCCGGAGACCCTCCTCTCCCACGGAGGGGAGAGGGGACCAGAGCGACAGTCTCCGGCGGGGGTCCGCCCGCCTATCCCGGCGGGCTGAAGGTCGGCGGCGATTCGTGGTGGTCCACACGCGGGCACATCTCGCGTGCAGCGAACTCCTCCGCGTACTCGACGATGTTGTTCACCGACTCCTCGAAGATTCGCCGTCCTTTGTCGGCGGTCGCCAGGGTAGGCGTGCCTTGCGTGCCGTCCGTCGTATAGGTGCTCGTCCAGCCGTCCATGCGCACCGGACCGCTGGCCCATAGGTCCACCCAGTGATACTTGGATTTGCGCTGGTTCGTCTCGGTGACCTGGTCCTTGGCGAGGTCCATGTAGACCATGTCGGGATCGAAGAAGAGCGCCAGCGACGTCTCGGCCTCGCCGGCGTGGGCGCAGCCGCCCGGGAAGTCGGACTCGCGCCAGGTGGACATGAAGTCCGGATCGGCGGCCATGAAGTGCCACCACCCGCCGATGCCCACCCAGGCGTCGCTCTCCAGCATGGCGCGCCGCGCGGCCAGCTCCAGCGGGTTGATGTTGGACCCGTGGCCGTTGACCATGATGATCTTCTTGAAGCCCTGGTACGCCAGGCTCTTCAGGATGTCCACAACGTAGCGGATGAACGTCTCGTGGTGGATGGTCACCGTGCCGGGAAAGTCCATCACGTGGGACGTGTAGCCGTAGCTGACGGACGGCATGACCATGATGCGGCCGTTCGACCGCTTGGCCGCCTCCTCGCAGATCTCGGTGGAGGTCCAGTTGTCGATCTTGACCGGCAGATGGTGCCCGTGTTGCTCGACCGTTCCAACCGGCAGCAGCGGGATGACGCCGCGGGTGACGGCCTCGTTGACCTCGGGCCAGGTCATGTCCTGAAATCTATGCGTGACGGCCATGTTCGATCCTCGGGAGCGGGAAGCGGTTCATAGTACGCGCCGGGCATTCGCGCCTCGGGTCCGGCGGCAGTGAGCGTCTGAGCCGGTTCACCACCCTCCGCATCCGGGGCGTGGCGGTCTCCATGGCAGCTGCCCAGCGCTGTTCCAGGCTTGACCGGACTGGATTCCGGCCCTGATCAAGTCCTGGCCAGGCTCTCTGCCGGAATGACGGCAAGTCTTCGTCACCCCGTCCCCCCTAGTCACCCCGGCGAAGAGCCTGCCCCGTGCTCGATACGGGACCGGGGTCCAGATTCGCCCGATACACCGGTGTCCCCGCCTGGATTCCGGCCTCCGCCGGAATGACGGACAGGGCAGGCGCCGAAACGGCTGACGGGGTACCTTCCACAAGCACTGGAGGTGTGGAGACTGCGATGCGGGTTCGCGTGAAACTGCCGGAGGGCGTGCGCTGTGCGGTAGCACTGAGCTACGACCTCGAAATGTGCGCCGGGTACTCCCCGGTGCTGGTCAATCACGGCCGCATCATGCCGCCGCTGCGCGATTACACCCTGCGGCTCTGCACCACGGCGGAAGACTTCGGTGTGCAACTGCAATTCTTCTACGTGGCCAACGGTCTCGAAGACTCCGACATCGACTACCTGCGGGAGATCCTGCGGCGCGGCCACCTGATCGATAACCACACTTACAGTCACATGCTGCTCTCGCACACGGATCCGGCGCAGCTTGGCTGGGAGCTGACCACCGCAAATCGGGAACTCGAAGCCCGGCTGGGCGTTCAATCGACCGTGCTGCGCGGGCCGGGCGGGCTGCCGACCGGCCTGGACCGCCTCCTATCCAACCAGCAGACCATCCTCGACAGCGGCTTTCGCTGGGTCAGCAGCCACATGGAGTCGACGATGGGCAAGTACGGCTGGGCACACGACGTGGCGGCGCCGTCGCGGCTGCAGCCGTACGTCTATCCCACCGGCCTGATCGAGATGCCCATCCAGGGCTGGATGGACCGCCTGTTCTTCGACTTCGAGCGCAACCGTGACAACGACGCGATGGAAGAGTGGCGCCTCAACGAAGGCCATGAACCCGTCCCCGAGGGCTGGATCTGTCCCTGGACGGACGCCGCCGCCCTGGACGACTGGATCGCCTACAACCTCGCCGCGCTCGACCACGCCTACGACCACGGCCTGCTCTGGGTGCCGACGTGGCACCCCTACACGCACTACCTGCACGACCCGGCCAACCGCGCCCTGCCGGCGCTGCTGGCGCACGCACGCTCCAAGCCGGAGCCGGTGGCCGTCTGCACGGTGCGCGACGCCGCAGCGATGCTGCATCTGGAGGACGCCTGACCGGCGGCTCCGGGCGCTCCGGCTGAGGCTACGTCGGCGACTTGTCGATCGGCTTTCCCGATGCGCCCAGCGGAACCGTGGCAGCCTCGGGGATTTCGCGAATCAGCTGGAGTTCGTCCGCCGTCAGGGCCACGTCGGCCGCGGCGGCGTTGCCGCGCGCCTGCTCCGGCGTCTTCATGCCGGGAATCACCGACGTCACCGACGGGTGCGCCAGCAGATAGGCCAGCGAGACCTGCGTCATGTTGCGCCGCGCGTTCGTCAGGGGCCGCATTTGCTCGGCGGCGTCCAACTGCGCGAGGAATTCGTCGCGCGCGGCCTCGTTCCAGGCCGAGCGGTTCATGTCGTCGAACACAGTGTCGCGGTCGAACTTCCCGGTAAGGATTCCCCGCTCCAAGGGCACGCGCACCAGCGTCCCGATGTCCCGGTCGGCGCACAGCGGCAGTATCTCGCGCTCCGCCGTCCGGTTGAGCGCGCTGTACCCAAGCTGGCAGACGCCGTTGCCGCCGCGCTCGTCGAAGGCGCGCAGCACCGCCGGATCGTCTGTGGAGACGCCGTAGGACCGAATCTTTCCGGCCTGGATCAGCTGCTCGAAGGCCTCCACCAACACTTCGGGATGCGCCGGACTGGGCTGGTGGCACTGGTAGATGTCGATCACGTCAGTGCCCAGGCGGTAGAGGCTGGCGTCGCAGCAGTTGTGGACGTGCTCCACCGACTCATAGCTAAGCAGGTGTCCCGTGTTCCAGCCGATCTGGCCCACCTTGGTGGCGATGAGCACCCGGTCGCGCACGCCGCGCAGCGCCTTGCCGAGCATCAGCTCGCTCAGGCGCGGTCCATAGGCGTCGGCCGTGTCGAACAGCGTCACGCCGGCGTCGATGGCCGCGTGCACCGTCGCGTTGGCCTGCGCCTGCGACACGTGCCCCAACCCGCCGCTGAGACCCCAGCAGCCCATGCCCACGACGGACACCTCGAGCCCCGTCTTGCCCAGCCGTCGATATTCCACGTGGGTTCCTCTCCGTCAGCCGCCGACCTGACAATAGCGCGACGGCTGGCAGCTCGTATCTCCTAGACTTCGCCCGACGCGCGTACCTGAGGCGACCACATGCAAGTTTCCCTGGCGATGATGGGGTTCGGCTGGACCCAGGACGTGGCCGAGCGCTGCATCGAGGTTGCCGGCGGTCTCGGCTACGACGGCATCGACCTCTGGAAGCAATACCTCGACACCGCCGATCTCGGCTGGGTGCGCGTCGCCTGCGCCGCGCAGAACCTGCAAATCGTCCAGTTGTGCCCCTACTTCGACTTCACCACCAGCGAGGCGACCGCCGCGGCAACGCTCCGTGAGGCCGCCACATTCGTCGGCTACGCCGAAACCCTGGGCGCCCCCTACGTGCGCGCCTATACCGGCGTCACGCCCAGCGCCGAGGCCGACGACGCCATGTGGGCGCGCTGCGTCAAGGGCCTCCAGGAGGCCTGCGACATGGCGGCGGCCTCAGACGTGACGCTACTACTCGAAACGCACCAGGTGATCCACAGCGGACCGTGTCTCTCGGATACGAGCCCGACGACGATCCGGCTGCTGGAACTTGTGGATCGCCCCAACCTACGCGTCGCGATCCAAACGCCGCTCGTCGGCGAAACGCCCGAGGACAGCGCGCGACAGCTCGGACGCTACGTCGACCAGGTCCAGGCGCACAACTGGATCGGCGCCACCGAGACCACCTGGGGCCAGCTCACCTTTCTGGACGCCGGCGACCTGGACTTCAAGCGCTATCTGCACATTCTGCGCGAGGAGGGCTTCGACGGTTGGATCAGCGTCGAGCACGCCCACCACCACCCCTGGGAACAAACCGCCGCCCACGAGATCGCCTATCTGCGCGGACTGCTGGCGGAAAGCTACGCCACCCCGTAGCGCTCGAGCGTCGCCTCGTTGATGGTCACGCCGAGGCCGGGCGCGTCGGACGGACCGACCCAGCCGGCGTCGAGCTCGTGCCGGATCGGCGACTCGGTCATGGCGTATTCGAGCACCTGCGTGTTCGGCACCGCCGCCAGCACGTGCAGCGAGGCCGCGATCGACACCCCGGTCTTGAACGTGTGGTTCACGAACCCGCGCTGGTGACGCGCCGCCAGCCGCCCGATGTCAACCATCGTCGATATGCCGCAGCGGCCCGGGTCGGCCTGCACCCAGTCCAACCCGCCGACGACGATCAGCTCTTCGAAATCGAGCAGCCGGGACTCGGACTCACCGCCGGGGGCCTGGACTTCCGGCGCTATCTGCGCGTCCTGCGCGAGGAAGGCTTCGACGGCTGGATGAGCGTCGAGCACGCCCACCACAATCCCTGGGAAGAAACCGCCGCCCACGAGATTGCCTACCCGCGGCAGTTGCTTGCCGCAGGTGTGTAGTCAGTACAGCTAGTTGAACCCCTTCGAGAGTCGGCAGGCCACTTCGAGCTTCGGTCATCGCCATCTGGATCCAGTCGCTTCACCCGTGACAATGCCAACCGCGGCTCGTTGCGGTCGGTGCCGTTCGAGCGATTCTCACGCTCCCGAGGCACCGCCGCGAGGTTTCGGCCGCGTCGGCAGCGCGGCGGCGACCAGCACCATCGGCACGAACCCGATGAGCGTCAGGGCGCCGGAAAAGCTTACGGCCAACACCGCCCACTTCCAGTTGGTGGTAAACGTGCGCCAGACGGCCTGCAGTTTGGTCCATGTCGGCTCGGGCGCACTGTAGGCGACAAACTCAAGGCTCTGATCCGGCCAGGATGGCACGCCGTTGATCCAGAGCTGACCACCAGGGAAGTCGGCCCCTTTTACCGCCCGAATCTCCAATCCGTGCCAAAACTGGTCGTTCGTGGCAGGCGGTCCAACGTCAGCCACAATCTGGAACGCCACTCGCTCGCCCTCGGGCTCATCGAGTGGCGGCGAGACCTCAATCATCGTCACCCGCAAGTGATCTATCGCCACGGCTCTCATGCGCCCTTCGCGAAGCACTTCGCCCGACTCAGATCCCCGGATTAGACGCCATCCCACGGACCTCGACCGACCGTCAAAGGGGCGCCCCAGAGAAACCCGAAGTCCAATCTGACCGATCGGGGTTGCGGGCATTCTCATCTCCTGCACCACGGACCATTGGTCCGGAAGACTGACGTGAAGCGCATGTCCATGGCGCAAATCGATGACCGGCGCCTGAAAGACAAACAGGACCACCAGCCCACCGAGAGCGACTACGGCGACGGCCGACGCGGCGAGCGGTTTTCGCCAACGGCCGCCAAACACCCGCCGGTCGCGATCCATCGAGCCCTGCAAAGCCATAGCCGCGCCGTATCCGATGAGCAACGTGCCGCAGAATTCCAGCGTCTCTTCAAGCAGGATCCCGATTCCCGGAGCTCGGCCCGACAGGAAATAGGGGTGTCCCATTTCGTGCCCTAGCCCGAATATCCAGGCGATGAGTCCAAGCGCAATCGGCACGCGGACCGACGGTGCGCGCAGGCCTCTGCGGACAAAGACCCCCATGAGCACGAGAAACGGGACGACCACAGGAGCCAGAACCAAAGGCCAAAGCGCCGGATGACCCAGGTCGTCGGCAATGGGGACCAGCCACAGCTTGAGATCAACGACCTCTTCCACGGCAAGGCCGGCGGTCATCAAGCTGAGCACCGTCCAGCCGAGAATTGCAATCCAGCCATCTCGGTGACGATGGCTCACGACGGCACTCCCAAGTGCCAGCAGCGCTGTCGTCGCCAGGGCAGCCGCCGAGACCGAATTCGCGATGCTCAGCTCGCTATCGGGATTCGCCCACACGGGGAGGTCATTAGGATGGATCCAGTCGGGATGCACCAGGCTTATGAGGCGCGACACGACGACGACGCTCCACCAGAACGCAACCGCGCCCACCAGCAGCAGCCGTCCGGCCCACTGCGCCGGCCATTGGACCTTAGTCACCCATCGCCGCAGCGTCGCGCGCCCCTCCTAGGAAACCCCGTACCGCTCGAGCGTCGCCTCGTTGATGGTCACGCCGAGGCCGGGGGCGTCGGACGGACCGACCCAGCCGGCGTCGAGCTCGAAGTCCTCGTAGGTCAACTCGTGCCGGATCGGCGACTCGGTCATGGCGTATTCGAGCACTTGCGTGTTCGGCACGGCCGCCAGCACGTGCAACGAGGCCGCGATCGAGACGCCGGTCTTGAAGGTGTGGTTCACGAACCCGCGCTGGTGCCGCGCCGCCAGCCGCCCGATGTCAACCATCGTCGATATGCCGCAGCGGCCCGGGTCGGCCTGCACCCAGTCCAGCCCGCCGACGACGATCAGCTCTTCGAAATCGAGCAGGCGGGATTCGGACTCTCCGCCGGCGATGGGAATCTCGCTCACCGCCGAGAGCTTGCCGTAGCCGGCAACGTCTTCGGGATGCAGCGGCTCCTCCAGCCAGAACGGCCGGAACTCGGCAAACTGGCGTGAACGAACCAGGGCCGTGCGCCAGTCCCACGGCTGACCCGCATCGACCATCAGGTCCACGTCGTCGCCCAGTCCCCGCCGCGCCTCGCGGACGAGGGCGATGTCGTTGGCTTCGCTCTGCCCCATGGGGCCCCAGCCGAACTTCGCCGCCGTAAATCCCCGATCGGCCAGGCGCGCCGCCAGCTCGTAGGTGTCCGCGGGCGTGTCCTGGAACAGCACCGACGCATAGGCGCGCACCTGCCGCTGCTCGGCGCCGAACAGCCGATAGATCGGCTGCCCATAGGCCTTGCCCGCGATGTCCCAGAGGGCGATGTTGACCCCGGCGACGGCATGGGCGCCCGCCCCGTAGCGCGTGTAGTACTGCGTCAAGTCGTAGATGCGCTGGATGCAGGCGTCGATGGACAGCGGATCGGAGCCCTCCAGCGCGCTGGCCAAGCCGCGGGTGATGCCGTTCGACAGCGGCGCCTCGACGGCCGCCCGAACCACCGTCGGCGCCGAGTCCACCTCGCCCCAGCCGGTGATTCCGGCGTCGGTCTCGATGCGGATCAGGCAGGTGTCCTGCGTGCCGTCGGCGGCGGTGGTGACATCGGGCAGTCGGAGAACGATGGCCTGGACGGAGGTGATCTTCATGGCGGGGTCTCTGGCTGGGGGCGGGGCATTGTGACCGATGCCCGCGCCCGGCGTCAGGCGCGCAGCAGCGGCTGCAAGTTCTCCAGGATCGCGTCCAACTCCGCGTGATCGTGGTCGTCGAGTTGGAGCGCGCCCGGCTGGCGCATGCGCGCCGACGTGAACACGCCTCGCCGCACCAGCACTTCCTTGAGCAACGGCGTTTCCAGCAGCACCGACAGATTGATGAGCGGCAGCAGGCGATTGAAGATCTCGCGCGCGCCGTCCGTGTCGCCGCGCTGCCAGGCGTCCCACACCTGCACGTGCACATCGACGGTGTCCGCGGCCGGCATGAATCCGGTCGCCCCGCGCGTCAACTCCGAGAGCATCCAGCGGCCGTAGTAGCCGCCGAATACGCCCACCGAGCCCTCCGGGAGCGCGTCCAGCACGCCGCTGATGTAGTGCGCGCTTGGGTGCATTTCCTCTTTGATGTAGTGGACGGACTCGATGTCGCGCACCAGGCCGGCCAGGAATTCGGCGTCCATGCCCGCCTGAGAGTGCTGCACGAACAGCGGCAGACCGGCGGCCCGCGCGATGCCCGCGTAGTAGGCCCGCAGTTCGTCCGGCCGCCCCGGCGAGAGGATCGGCGGCAGGGCCATGACGGCGCTGGCGCCCGCCTGCGCGGCGTGCTCGGCGTAGATCGCCGCCTGGGCGCCGCTCGCCGACGCGACGCCGGCCACGACCGGCACGGCGCCCGCGGCTGCGATGACCACCGCCTCGACTCCGGCGCGGCGCTCGTCGTCGGTCAGGTACTGGAACTCGCTGGCAATGGCGGGGTAAACGACGCCGTGGACGCCCGCCCGCCGGCAAAACTCCACTTCCCTGGCCAGAGCGTCGAGATCGAGCCGGTCCGCGTCGTCAAACGGCGACTGCAAGACGGGAAACACGCCGCGCAGGCGCGGCTCGGCGCTAGGCATCCTCGTCAGGATCGACCGGCATGGCCCGCCGACCCTGGTAGCCGTAGTCGGCCATCAGCGTGGATTCGTCGCGCCAGCGCTCGCCGGTGCGCTCCAACCGCTTGGTGCGAACGGCCAGGCCCGAGCAGGTCTGCGCCAGCGTCTGAAAGATCGTGTTCGCGACCAGCCGGTGCCCCAGGTCGTTGGCGTGCACCCCGTCGTAGTGCACCATCCACGCCGCGCCGCCGTAGGCGTTGTAGACGTCGCTGAAGAGGCAGTTCGTCGCCCGGGCGACCTGCTCGGTGACCAGGTTGTAGGTCTGGAACACCTCGTGGCTGCCTTCCTGAAAGTGCTCCCCGAGACCGAAGTCGGTCATGTAGTACGGCCCTGGCAGCACGATCAGTGGATCGCACCCCGCCCGCACCTGCTCGATCACTCCCGTCAACTCAGTGCGGAACATTTCGGCCGGCGTGCCGCCGCGAGCGTCGTTGAGGCCGTAGGAGATCACCAGCAAGTCGGGATCGTGGTCGATCACGTGCTTCTGCACGCGCTCGTTGGCCGCCGGCTTGCCCGAATAGGAGTAGCAGGGCGCACGCGTTGAGATCACGTTCGCGCCGATGCCGGTATTCACCAGCTCGATCGGTTCGTCCTGGAAATCGGAGATCAGCGCGGCGAGCACGTGCGGCCAGCTGCGCTCGCGCACCGAACTCCAGCCGCCGGCGGTGGTGCTCTCGCCAAGCGTGACGAGCTTGCGGAACGGCTCGGGATGCCAATCGCGTGGAGCTTCGTGGTGCGACACGCAGGTAGCCCTCTTTCGACGAGCGCGCCGAGTGTGGCACACGCCGTACGATGACCCGTGGCATTGCACGAGCCATTCAGACATGCTGATCGGCGTGGCAGGCGCGTTGCCGGCGCGTCCGGCGGACATTTCACCGGCGGACGTGCGGCACCTCGCCGACTTGGGATTTCAAGGCACGAGCGTCACGCTGGGCGAGCCCGGCGAGTCTAGTCCCGACGACCTGTCCCGTGCTCGCTCAATCGTCACCGACGCGGGATTAGTCGTCGCCCAGGCCAACGGCAGGTACGGGTCGCTGGTGGGTCACAGCGATGCCGACCGCCGCCGTGGGATCGACGGTCTGATCGCCCACATGCACGACACGCAGGCCCTTGGCGCGCGCACCTGCTACGTCCGGCCCGGCGGGCTCAATCCGAACGGCCCCTGGTTCGGGCACCCCGACCATCACCTGGACGCCACATTCGACCGCGCGCTCAAGAGCCTGCGCTTGGCCACCCGGGCCGCCGAGGATCTCGGG
>DAOUHO010000096.1:0-10475 GCA_034428595.1 Chloroflexota bacterium
AGGTCAGCGGCAAGATTCCTTGCTTCTTGAGATTCGTCTCGTGGATGCGGGCGAAGCTGCGCACCACCACGGCGCCCGCGCCCAGCAAGCGCGGCGACATGGCCGCATGCTCGCGGCTGCTGCCCTCGCCGTAGTTCGAGTCGCCCACGGCCACCCAGGTCAGCCCCGCAGCGGCATAGGCCTTGGCTATCTGCGCCAGCGGCTCCTCGGACGCGCCGGTGAGCCCATTGCGGCCGGCGCCGGGCGCGTCCGCGAAGGCATTATTGGCCCCGGTGAACATGTTGTCGCTGATGCGCGCGAGGTGCCCGCGATAGCGCAGCCAGGGTCCCGCCGGTGAAATGGCGTCCGTCGTGCACTGCCCCACGGCTCGGAGCAACACCGGCATCGACTGGAAGTGCTCCGCCGATCGCGAGTCGAACGGCGTCAGCCGTTCCAGCCGTTCGCTGTCCGCGGCGATCGATACCTCGACCTCGGCGGCGTCCGCCGCCGGCGGCACATAGCCGAAGCGCCGGCCGGTAAATCCGTCCGCTGGCACGTCGGGCGCCGGCTGGGGCGGGTCGAGGCGCAGTCCGTTGCCGTCGAGCGAGTCGGTCAGCGGATTGAATGACAGACGTCCGCTGAGCGCGAATGCCACCGTGAGCTCGGGACTGGTTATGAATGCCTGGGTATTGGGGCTGCCGTCGTTGCGCCGGGGGAAGTTGCGATTGAAGGACGTGACGATGGAGTTGGTGGCCAACGCCTTGCCGCCTGCGGCATCTGGCTCGATGTCTTCGCGGCGCCATTGGCCAATGCACGGGCCGCACGCGTTGGCGAGCACGCTGCCGCCAATGGCCTCCAGGTCGGCCAGCTGCCCGTCGCGCTCGATCGTCGCCCGGACCATTTCGGAGCCCGGCGTCACCAGGAATGGCACGGACGCCCGCAGACCGGCGGCGGACGCCTGCCGGGCCACGTCGGCGGCGCGCGTGATGTCTTCGTACGAGGAGTTGGTGCAGCTGCCCAGCAGGGCGGCCGAGATCCGCTCGGCGAAGCCCTCGGACTCAACCTCGGCTTCCAGCGCGGACACCGGGCGGGCGCGGTCGGGTCGGTGCGGCCCCACGACATGCGGTTCCAGCTCGGACAAATCGATCTCCACCACCTGCTCGTAGAACGCCGCTGGGTCGCGCTCGACCTCGGCGTCGGCGCACAGCAGGTCCTGGTTTGCGTCGGCCAGATCGGCCAACTCGGCGCGTTCCGTCGCGCGCAGATACGTGGCCATGCGCTCGTCGTAGGCGAACACGGATGTCGTGGCGCCCAACTCGGCGCCCATGTTCGTGATGGTGGATTTGCCCGTGCACGCCAGCGCGCGAGTGCCGGGTCCAAAGTATTCGATGATCCGGTTGGTGCCGCCGCTCGTGGTGAGGATGCCCGCGAGCTTCAGGATCACGTCCTTGGGCGCGGTCCAGCCGTTGAGCTCGCCGGTGAGCCTGACGCCGATGACCTGGGGTTGCAGCGTCTCCCAGGGCAGATCGACCATCACGTCGACGGCGTCCGCGCCGCCCACGCCGATCGCCAGCATTCCCAGGCCGCCGGCGTTTGGCGTGTGGGAATCGGTGCCGATGATCAGTCCGCCTGGAAACGCGTAGTTCTCCAGCATGACCTGGTGAATGATTCCCGAGCCCGGCGCCCAGAAGCCGATGCCGTATCGTGCACTGACCGATTTGAGGAACGCGTAGACCTCGTTGTTCTCGAGCAACGCCGTTTGAAGATCAGCGTCGGCACCCACGTGCGCCCGGATCAGATGGTCGCAATGCACCGTCGTCGGCACCGCCACCGCGTCCCGACCCGCGAGCATGAACTGCAGCAGGGCCATCTGAGCGGTCGCGTCCTGCATCGCCACGCGGTCTGGACGAATCTGCAAGTAGCTTTCAAGCGGCGTCAGGTCTTGGGTCGACGGGTCGTCCAGGTGGCCGAAGAGCAGCTTTTCGGCCAGCGTGAGCGGGCGATCGAGTCGTTCACGGACTGTGGCGAGGCGGGCGCGTGCACGCGCGTACGAAGCTGCGACCAGCGCGGGGGTCGACTCGATCACCGTCACAGGGCTCTCCTCTCGGCACGTGTCCGGCGGGCGCTGGCGGTTGCCCAGGACCTATCCTTACCCAACTATCGCGCATTTGCCCGGCAACGCGGGAACAGGGTCCGCACGGCTTCATGAAATCGCAACTTGCCGCGCTGGTGTCGACTGCACGGCCGGCCCAGTGGATGAAGAATGTCGTGGTGCTGGCGCCGCTCATCTTCGCGCAGCGGCTCACCGACGGCGGCGACGTGCTGCGCGCCCTGGCCATGTTCGCCATCTTCTGCGCCCTGGCGTCCGGCGTGTATTTCGTCAACGACGCGGTCGACGCCGAACGCGACCGGCGCAACCCCCACAAAAAGGGTCGGCCAGTGGCCGCGGGACGGCTGAGCCGCGCCACGGCCGTCTCAACCGGTGTCGTATTGGGGGCGCTGGCCGTGGGGCTGTCCGCGCTGCTCGGCGTCGGGGTGGTGATCGTTCTCGGCAGCTATTTCGCGTTGAACGTGGTCTACAGCCTGTGGCTCTCGCGAGTGGCATTCCTGGACGGCATGGCTGTTGCCGCGGGGTTTGTCCTCCGCGCCATTGCCGGAGCGGTGGCTATTGCCGTGCCGTTTTCCGCCTGGCTCATCCTGTGCACGTTTCTCTTGACCCTCCTGGTCTCGCTCGGCAAGCGCCGTGCCGAATTGACGCAGCCGGACGCACAGTCTCGGGGCCTCCGGCGAACCTGGAACGACGTGCCGAGGGAGGTTGTCGACGCCGTCATCGTCCTGGTGGGCGCGACGGTGGTCGTCTGTTACGCGATCTACAGCCTGGCGCCGGAAACGGCGGCCCAGTTCGGCGGTCGAGGGCTCGTGTTCACGGTGCCGTTCGTGCTGTATGGCATCACGCGGTTCATGCTGCGCGCGTTCAGCGGCGAAGGCGTGTGGGACCCGACGACCGTGCTGCTGCGTGACCGCGGCGTCCAGGCTGCCGTCGTCGGCTGGCTGGCCGCCGCGCTGCTCATCATCTATTGGGCCGGCCCGTGGCTGAGCGAGCTGGTTTCGTGAGCGGCGGACGCTGGCCCTCACGCCGATGATGCCGCGGCAGTGCGCCGAATCTCCAGTCAGGCCGGTTAGCTGCCCGCGTGTATCCGACGAGTACGTGGGTAGAATGCCGCCCGCTACCGGCTCCTAGTAGATGCCCGCCCCGTCACCAACTGATCGCGCCGAGGCCTATCGCCGCGCGACCGAGCGCGTGCGGGCGCGACTGGGTTTTGCGGGTCACGCGGCGGTATGGGCGGCCGCCGCCATCCTGCTGCTGCTCGTGAACATCATCGCGACGCCGGACTTCATATGGTTTTTCTGGCCGGTGGTGTTCTGGCTGATCGCGCTTGCGCTGCATGGCTGGACGGTGTTCGGCCCCGGCCTGCCCGTGATCGAGCGCTGGCGGCAGCGTGAAACGGCGCGAGAGATCGAGCGCATGCGACGCCAGGGCGACGAGTGAGCGCCACGCGCAGATTCGGCATTCGCGGCTGGCAGCGGCTGGAGGACTTCTATCCGCCGCGCGTCAAGCCGGCGGAAATGCTGGGGCACTACGCGGCTGTGGCCGACGTGGTCGAGACGCCCAACACGTTCAACGGCATCCCCAAGCCGGAGCGGCTGGCCGAGTGGGCCGAACAGGCGCCGGATGACTTTCGCTTCGACGTCATCGCCTTCGGCGGCCTCACGCTGCATCAGCGGCGGCCGGGTGACACGGGCCCCATCGGGCGGCGGTCGTGGAAGGAAGTCTCGGTCATCCCGCCCGACGTGTTGTTCGACGACTTTGCCCAGGCGCTCGCGCCGCTGGCGGAGGCCGGCAAGCTCGGCTGCGTGGTGCTGCAGTTTCCGTCGTGGTTCGGCGCCGGCGACGAGGCTCGCGACTACCTGGGGCACGTCAGCGGACTTCTCCCCGAACTGCCCCTGGCCGCCGAGTTTCGGCATCCGAGTTGGGACGTGCCGAGCCAGCACGATGCGACGTTGGAGTGCCTGATCGACTTGGAAATGGCGCTCGTCGTGGCGGACTTCCCGCCCGATCGGCCCGAGGCCGGTCCGCCCACCGTCGCCGTCACCACGGATCGCCTCAGCGTCGTACGGCTCCATGGCCGCGACAGCGACTCGTGGCCGCGCACCGAGGCCAATCCCGTTGAGTCAATGGCGCACACCTACTCCGACGCGGAGTTGGCGCCGTGGGTGGCGCGGGTGCGCGAGCTTTCCGAAGAAGCAGCCGAGGTGCACGTCCTGGTGGGCACGACGCCATACGCGGAAGCCCTCGACGCCGCGGACCGCCTGAAGACAGCCATCGCCGAGGCCGAAGAGGCCGAGGCGCGCTGGGGCTACGTGCCCTAAGCCGCCGGGGCGCGGCGCCAGGGGAACACCCGGCGCCAGATGCGCGGGATGTCGCGCTGTTCCCACGAAGCGACCAGGCAGGCCGCGTTGAAGATTGACGAATACGTCCCGATGGCGAAGCCGAGGGAAAGCGCCAACACGAAATCGCGAATCGTCGGCCCGCCCAGGAGCAGCAGCGCGAGCAGCACCAGCAACGCCGTGAACGAAGTGTTGAGTGATCGCGTCAGGCTCTGGTTGGCGCTGAAATTGATGATGTCGGCGATGCCGGGCCGCTCGTCGTCATCGAGATGCACGTAGTCACGGTTTGTTTCGCGAATTCGGTCGAAAACGACGATGGAGTCGTTGACCGAGAACCCGATCACCGTGAGCAGGGCGGTCACGAATAGGGCGTCGATCTGCACGTTGAGCGCGTGCCCCAGGAGCGCGAACACACCGAGCACAAACAGCGCGTCATGCAGCAGCGCCACGATGGCCGCCACGCCGTAGCGGAATGAATGCTGCATGCCGCGGAAAGCCCACGTGACGTAAAGCAGAATCAGCCCCGAGGCCACGGCCACCGCGATGATCGCGGCGCGGGTGAGCTCTTCCCCCACGACCGGGCCGATGGCTGAGAAGCCAAGCTCCTCGACCGGCCCCGTGGCCGCGCTGAGGCCGGTGAGCAGATCGTCCTTTTCGTCGATGTCGATGGCGCGTACGCGGAGCAGTGCGTCGCTCTCGCCGGCCATCTGGACCACGGCTTCGGGGAATCCGGCGCCTTGCGCGGCCGAGGTGACGTCCTCTTGCGTGGTTTCCGCCGCGACACGCACTTGCAGCAGCGTTCCGCCGGTGAAATCGATGCCGGGTTTCAGCCCGCCGGTCAACAGCGCCACGATGCCCGGCGCCAGCAGCATGGTGGACACCAGATACCACCAGCCACGGCGTCCCACGATGTCAAACATCAGGCCGCGCTTTCCTCGGGGGTGGGCCGCGCGCCGAACCAGCGTGGCTGGTCAACGCCCGGGACGAGCACCGCCAGCCGCAGCAGCGAGCGGCTGATGGTGATGGCCGAAAACATGCTCACCGCCACGCCGATCGCCAGCGTCAGCGCGAATCCCCGCACGCCGCCGCTGCCGAAGCCGAAGAGCACGGCGCAAATGAGCAGCGTGGAGACGTTCGAGTCCCGAATTGAGGGCCAGGCGCGGTTGAATCCCGCTTCGATGGCCCGTCGCACCGGGCGACCACGGCGCACTTCTTCGCGGGTGCGCTCGAAGATCAGGATGTTTGCGTCAACGGCCACGCCGAGCGACAGGATCACGCCGGCCACACCGGCCAGGGTGAGGGTGACCGGCACAAGCTTGAAGATGGCGAAGACGAGCATCACGTAGGCCACGAGCGCCAGCGCCGCCACGATCCCTGCCGCGCGGTAGTAGGCCACCATGAACGCCAGCACCAGCACGGCGCCCACGATGCCGGCCCGCACCGAGAGCGCCAGCGACTCTTCGCCCAGCGTCGGCCGCACGGTCAGGTTCTGCACCACCTTGAGCGGCACCGGCAGGGCGCCGTATTGCAGCTGGATGGCGACCCGACGCGCCTCGTCCGGGGTAAACGTGCCGCGAATGACGCCCTCGTCCCGAATCGGCGCCTCGATCACCGCCGAGTTGATGACGATGTCGTCGACCGTGATGGTGAGCCATTGGCCCAAGTTCGTGCTGGTGTGCCGCTCGAAGTGCTCGCCGGATGAGGGCTTGAGCTCGAAGGCGATCATGGACGCGCCGAGCTGGTCGAACTCGACGCGCGCCGACTGAAGGTCCGCCCCGCGCAGCACGACATCGTCCGGATCGGCCACGAAAACCTCGTCGTCTGGGTACGGCCGCGAACCGGTATCAACGATCAGGAGCTGTCCGGTTTCGCGGAAGAGATCGATCGCGTCGTCGAGCGGATCCGCGCACGCCTCGGCCGCCGGATCGCAGTTCGGGTCCGGACCGCCGAGGCCGGGAAGCTCCACGATCAGCCGGTTGTCGCCCTCGATCTGAATAACGGGCTCGGCGACGCCCAACGCGTTGACGCGGTTCTCGATGATCTGCCGCACGGCCTCCATCGCATCCGGGTCAACCTCCTGGTCGGGCGCGGGGTCCGCCTCGAAGCGCACGTGCAACCCGCCCTGCAGATCCAATCCCTGCCGAAACTGCAGATCGGAAAAGTCGCGCGTGCCGACCTGCACCGGGAATCCGGGTGAGTTCGGAATCACGATGTAGAGGGCCAGCGCGAAGATGATCGCGATGAACGCCAGAATCCCAAGGTGCCGACGACGCACGTCAGCGGCTCGGGGCGTAGATTCGGGGCATGACGTTGATGATACGCGGCGTCAGCCGAAGGTTCCGTCGTGTCGTTGGTGCAACCAGATCGGATTGCCTTCGGGATCCGCGATCATGGCGTTGCGGCAGGCTGGCGTATCGCGCACCTCGTGCAGTATGTCGATGCCGCGGGCCCGCGCCTCTGCCAGTGCCGCGTCAACATCATCGACCGCGAGCGCCAGGAGCACGTTGGGCGGTCGAATTCCCACATGGGCCGGCGTTACGGCCAGTGTCGTGGATCCCGCCTGAAACTCGCGCCAATCGTCCGCCTGGATCCCCGTCTCCGGCAGCCCAATCACGTCGCGATAGAGGCACGCTGTGCGCTCGATGTCGGCGGCGACCGTCCAAATGAAATCGACGCCTCTGATCTGCAATCCCGGCCTCCATCGGCGCCACGTGGCAGCTCGACCGGTCTCCATCATGCAAGTGCGCCTGGACCGACGTCGATGCCGCTCGAAATCCCACGAGCCTGAAGGGCTACTCAAGTGCCCCGGTCGTAAGCTCCAGCGTTAGATCGTCGTCCGTTGGAGCGCAACGTGCGGAAGCTCGTGCTGGTGCGTCATTCACAGCCTCAGATCGAGCGCAACATGCCGGCAGCCGAATGGAGACTCAGCGAGCTTGGGCGGCGTCGGGCCGAGTCGATGGCCGCTCATCTTGGTGGCTACCGTGCGAACGTGATCTGGAGCAGCCGGGAGCCCAAGGCCGTCGAGACCGCCGAGATTGTTGGGAGCGCGCTCGGCGTCCCGATACGGATCGAGGCTGGGCTCGAAGAGCACCACCGGCGAAACGCGCCGTTCTTTCCGACCAGGCGAGAGTTTGAGCAAGCCGTTGAAGCGTTCTTTGCCCAGCCCTCTCGGCTCGTACTTGGTACCGAGACGGCGAGCCAGGCGTGCGATCGATTCTCCGCCGCGATTGACGCCGTACTTGAAGCGGACCCAGGGGACGCCATCGTGGTCACCCACGGCACGGTGATGACGCTCTACCTGGCGCAGGTGGCCGACATTCAGCCCATGAGCGTCTGGCGAGAGCTGCGAACGCCGTGTCTGGTGGAGGTGGAGATGCCAAACATGCATATCGGCCCGATCGTCGCCGCCGGCGAGCGTGAACCGTAAACTCGCCGCATCCCGCGGCTCAGTGGTTCGTGCAGCTAGCCATCGCGTCCGCCCGCCGGCTCGGGCCGCGGATGGACGTAGCGGCCCCCGCCCACGTGTCGCGCCAGGCCTTTCAGCTCCAGCATGGTGAGGATGGCCGAGACGCGGTGCGCGGGCAGTCCGGCGGTTTGCGCCAGAGTGTCGATGTGCTTGGGTGAGGCATTGAGCTGGTCGGCGATGGGGCGCTCATCGGCGTCCGGCTCCACGACCGGATGCAGCGCGAGCTGCACGGGATCGACGCTGATGCCCAGCGTCTCCAGCACGTCGGCCGCTGAGGTCACGGCGCGCGCCTCACCGCGGAAGATCAGCGCGTTGGTGCCCTGGCTGCCTGTCGTGAAGATGTCGCCGGGCACCGCCATGATCTCGCGGTTGTGCTCGATGGCGTAGCGCGCGGTGATCAGCGCCCCGCTCGGGAGCGGCGCCTCGACCACGATGGTTCCCAGCACGAGCCCGCTGATGATGCGGTTGCGCTGGGGAAAGTTCTCCGCCGAGCCGCGCATCCACACGGGATATTCCGTGACGATGGCGCCCTGCTCTGCAATCTTCCGCGCCAGCGATCGGTTTGCGGCCGGGTAGACAGTGCCGAGCCCCGTGCCCCACACGGCGACGGTCGGTCCGCCCGCCTCGAGTGCCGCGCGGTGCGCCACGCTGTCCACCCCCGACGCCATGCCGCTCACGATCGTGATCCCGCTTCCGGCAAGGTCGCCGGCGAGCCGCTCGGTGACCAGCCGGGCGTAGGTGCTCATGCGCCGCGTGCCGACGATGGCGACCGCCCGATCCTGTGACAATACGTCGATGTCCCCGCGGACGTGCAGCAGCGCCGGAGGATCGGCGATCTCCCGCAGCCTGGCGGGATACGCCGGGTCGTCCCAGGCGACCGCGCGCCCGTCCGTTTCTTCCAGGGCCGCCAGCGCGGCCTCGGGCTCGATATCGCGCCGGGCGTCGAGCAGCTGCTCGACGACCTTGGCCTCCAGCCCGGCGCGCCGCAGGTCGGCGGCGGATGCGCCCCAGGCGCGCTCCATGCTGTCAAAGGCCCGCCGCAAGGACCAGACGGCGCCCGAGCTGATGCCCCGCACGGCGTTGAGCGCCACCCAATGGGCCAAGTCGTCCGGCGTGCGGCCGGTGGGCGCCGGGAAATCATGATCGCCCGCCGGCTCGGCCGCGGGCCGTATGTCACTCACGGATGTAGCGTAGCCACGGCGTCCCAAGCGCGCGACATTCAGCCGGTGGAGCCCGCGGGCTGCCATGATGGCGGCGAACGGCGTCGGGGCAGGCTCGATGAAGGAGCACGGCGAAATGGCGGACCAGAGCGGCAAGCTGCGGGCGGCATTGATTGGCATTGGTCACGACCATGCGTGGGGCAAGGTGCAGGCGCTGCGCCGTTCGCATGACATGGAGCTCGTCGGCGCGTTCGAGCCGGATGCCTCGGAGTGGGGGCGGCAGCAGGCCGTGGGCCGCTTCGGGGACGTGGCGGCAATGTCCGAGGTCGACGTGCTGCACGACGAGACCATCCGGGTCGTGTTCGTCGAGACGCTACCCCGCCACAACTTGCGCTGGGCGCGGCGGGCGCTGGAGCACGGCAAGCACATCCATATCGACAAGGCGCCGTCACCGTCGCTGCCCGATCTGCGGGCGGTGCTCGACCTGGCCGCCACGCGCAACCTGCACGTCCAGATGGGCTATCAGTTTCGCTACAACCCGGCGATCGAGCTGGCGCTGCGCGCCATGCGCGAGGGCTGGCTCGGCAACGTCACCCGGATCAACGTCGACATCCCGACTAACATCCGCAGCTACGCCGACATTCGGGCCAAGGACGGTGCGCATGCCGGCGCGTTGTTCTACCTGCTCGGATGCCACGTGCTCGATGCGGCCATGCTGTTTCTGGGCAAGCCCTCCAGCGTGTGGGCCAGCCATCGACGAGACGCACGGGGTGAAGGCGAGCCGTTCGAGGACAACTGCACGGCAGTCCTGGAGTATCCCGGCGCGATGGCGCTGTTGCAGACCTGGGTCACCGGCAACGATCCCATGCAGCACCGGCGCTTCCAGGTGATCGGCGAGCGCGGCTCGGTGCTGATCGAGCCGATCGAGCCGCCCGGGGTGCGTTTGTTCCTCAGCGAAGCGCACGAGGACTACCCGGCGGGATGGAGCGAGCCGGCGGTTCCCATGCGCCCCAGGTATGACGGCGACATCGAGGACCTGGCCGCGTGGATTCGGGGCGACCGCGCACCGGCATATACCGCGGCGCACGACCTGGCGGTCCACGAGACGCTGCTGCGCATCTGCGGAGTCCTTTGACCGCCCCACACGGGAATCGCGGGCGCCCACGACGGGCGCCCCTGCACGAAATGAGTCCTTGTAGGGGCAGCCCTCGTGGCTGCCCAGCGCGGTGCTGGCGGGCGCCCACAAGACACCCCAGGTGCGTAAGGTGTCAAGCCGCGAGGGCGTCGTGGTGCTGGCGGTGGTCCCAGGCCGTGGCCTCGTGGTAGGCGGTGCGGGTGCGCAGGCAGCCATGCAAGTAGCCCACGAGGCGATTGCCGAGGGCGCGCAGCGCCTGGGGATGACGATTGCCCATCGCCCGTCG
>DAOUHO010000097.1:0-47683 GCA_034428595.1 Chloroflexota bacterium
GTCGAGCTGATCAAGTATCCGAATCACCCCTCGGCCATCGTGCCCAAGGGGCCCAACGGCCACGGCATGAACCACATCCACTTCATCGTCGACGACCTGGACCCGATTCTCGCCGCCCTGGAGGGTCTCGGCTTGGACTATTGGGGATCGCCGCAGGACTGGCCGGACACGTGGAAGCGCGTGCTCTACGCCAAGGACCCCGAGGGCAACGTCATCGAGTTCACCGAGCGCCTGCCGAGCTGAGTCAGCGGCGCTACCCGGCGGACAGCTCCTCCGCGTAAGCGAAGATCAGCGGCGTGCCGCCGGTGTGCATGAAGGCCACGGCGTTTTGCTCTGTCAGGTCGCCGCTCCGCACGTCGTCCATCAGCGCGGCGAAGGCCTTGGCCGTGTAGACCGGCTCCAGGAACACGCCCTCGGTGCGCGCGAGCAGCTTGATCGCCTCGATGCCGTCGGGCGTCGCCCCCGCATAGACCGGACCCATATAGGCATCCGAATTCGAGATCTCGGTGGGATCGAGCGTCAGGTCCAGTCCCAGAAGCTCCGCCGTCATATTCGCCATGCGGGCCTGCTCGGGTGCGCGCCCGCCGGGCACTCGCAGCGGCGTGTATCCCCGGATCTGAAGGTCCAGACCAAGCGCGCGCACCCCAAGCTCCAGCCCGGCCTGCGTGCCGCCGCCGGACGCGACGTAGACGTGGCTGAGGGACACGCCGCGCTCGGCCGCCTGCTCCACGGTTTCGATCAGGCACTCGACATAACCGACGGCAGTGAGCGGCCCGTAGCCAACGATGTAGGGACGGCGGCCCTGGGCCCGAAGCTCCCGCTCGACCCGATCCATCTCCCCCTCGACGCCGAACATCTCGTCGCTGTCCACCTGCCGCACGTCGGCGCCCAGCAGCTCGGTGAGCAGGCGGTTGCCCTGCCGGTCATCGCCGTGGATGCCGCGGTTCAGCACCAGCACCACGTCCAGACCGGCCTTCCGCGCCGCCGCCGCGCACTGGCGCGCGTGGTTGGATTGGCGCACGCCGCCGCCCCACATCATCACGTCGCATCCCTGCTGCAGGGCGTCGGCCACCTCGAACTCGAACTTGCGGTTCTTGTTGCCGCCCAAGGCGCTGTGGGTCAGGTCGTCGCGCTTGATGAAGACCCGAGGCCCGCCCATGGCCTCCCGCAAATTGGTCAGCTCCTCGAACGGCGTGGGCAGGTCGGTGAGGTGAAAGCGCGGCAGGGCCGCGATCCGCCGTCGCAGATCGGCCACCGACACCGGCACCGGGTCGCGGGTGTTCATGTGTCCAGATTCCCGATTTCGCAGACTCCAAGTATGCGCCGCGCGCACCTCGGGCGCCTGAAGGCGATGGAGTATGCTACGCGCACCCGCCGGGCGGTTTGCGCCGCGGGCGCGTAGCTCAGCTGGTTAGAGCGCCACGTTGACATCGTGGAGGTCAGAGGTTCGAGTCCCCTCGCGCCCACCATACTTGACGATAAACAGAACCGTCTTCGAGATGTGGCTGGTTCTGTGAGTCTGCTGCGTTCCTTCTCCAAAGTATCGATCTGCAAAGCAGAATTGACTCGTCCCAGTCGCTCCAAAATCGCTCTTCATCTTTCGAGTGATTTACGCTGGGCCCTGACCCTTACCACGTCCGAGGGGACTGCATTGTAAGCTCGATTCCGTGAGCGTACATTTCGGGTTCCGACTGTCTAGCGAAAGACGGCAGCATCGAAATCATCGCTTCCAAGGACGTGCCCCTTCTCGATGGTGAGAAGAATTAATTCTTGGAGAAGAGAAAATGATTCCCTCGTAGCCCTTTTCAGATTGTCTTCCGGAATATGTTCGCCATGGACCGCTTTGCTTCTTACCCCGTACAAACGGCGAAACGAAGCGAACCGAGTTTTTCGGGCTTCGCCACAAGGCTCAAGTAAGCTAGCCGCAAGCAGAGACATTCTATAGACTAACTCGGTGTTTAATCCAAATAGCCCCTCAATCGCGCTCCAGATTCTGGCGATTGCCGACCGAAGGTCGATGGCATATCTCCAATCCATCGCTCTTTCCAGAGCAAACCTGAATCGGTCGCTCTCTGCTGCCAGGGTGTTGAAAGTCGCGAAATGAGTTTGGCACCACTCCGCATCCGCTTCATTCACTGGGTCTTGTCTAGACCCGCCTACAGCGAGAGTCTGAAGGTGGTAGTCCAAGAGGTTTCCGTGGAAAGGCGGCAGGTGCCGTTCAGGCCGATACACGGCGGCCTCGACGCCTTCACGAATGAGTTGTTGCCGGAATACATCGGAGGTTCGTGCTTGGTGCCCAGCGATGGTTGACCAGGAATACGAGCTACACGCCAAACACACATGCTGGCTAAACCCACGAAGAACCAATAGGGCTGAGGCCAACCATGCGCGATTTAGGGTGTCGTAACCAGGTGACGTATCGGAGTCCTTAGCCGACTCTATCTCGCAGGTACACTCTGTTACAAGGGGTTCTAGGGTCGCCCATTCACGGAAGCCTACGCCTCCTGCCGCAGCTAAGTGAAGACCGTGAGTTCGGAACTTAAGGGAACGGACGGACAGGCCGGGTGCGAGCACTAGCGGTTTCGTCGGTGAGGGCAATCCTGCGGCTAAAATGTACCAATTGCCGTCGGAGCGGTTGGACGGGTAATTATCATGCATGCAAATCCACCATCCAGAGTGGTCGCTGCCACTCGACGATCGTCCGGCATATGCTGCTCGACTGTTGATCCGCCATGAGATTTAGGGGCGATGCTCCCAAACGCCAAGGTGTCGCGACCATTGCCAGCCGATAGTGCACAAGGTAAGAACGTCTATTGTGGGAAATTATAGAGGAATATCTAGATGACAAGAACTCGGGTGCCGGGCCGCCCTAGAAGCATCCCTACAGAGGATTTTGACACTGTTTTGAAACTATATTCCGCCGGTGAGGGGTATCGTAGGATTGGCAAGCAGCTAGTATTACAACGACGGTTCAAGGAGGGATGTGCGGGGAGGCACGAAGTGCGGCGCGGTGCTTGGCATGGGAGCACCTGGCATTGGAGCACCGGCGCCCGACCAATGAGTTGGGGAATTGTCCCATTGCTGGCAACCGTCGCAAAGCAGTAAAATACAGGTGTAGAAGTATATGCTTGGAAAGGGGGCGCATGAGAGATACAGAGACACAATCCCGCCAGCGCAGGCCCCGCGAGGAGGCCGTTCGCCTGGGCAAAGAGATGTACCAGCGGGACATTCTGCCGCAAGTCGAATCCGACCATTTCGGTGAGTACGTCGCCATCGACGTGGACAGTGGGAATTGGGCGGTTGCCGACAACGAGAACAACGCACTGGAGCGCCTGCGAGGGGTGTGCCCCGACGCTATCAATGTGTTGATGGAGCGAGTCGGGTATCGGGCGCTGCGCAGCTTCGGAGCCGGGCCTCTGCGGAGGACCGGGTGATCCAAGGTGTGGTGAACGCCGCCTACGAAGCCGTCGTGACCCTGCCCCTCCAGGACCCGGAAGGGCGGACGCGGGATATCGAGGCCGTCATAGACACCGGATACAGCGGATTCCTTACGCTGCCGCCTGGGTTGGTTGATGAGCTGGGACTGCCCTTCGCCTACATGGGCCAGGCGTTTCTGGCCAATGACGCTGTGGTAGATTTCGACGTTCACGATGTCACGCTTCTATGGGACGGTCAGCCGAGACGAATCAAGGCTGACGCTACGGGCAGCACCTCGCTTGTAGGCATGGCGATGCTGGAACGCCACGACCTGAACGTCGAAGTCGTGAACGGCGGGCGCGTCGTCATTCAGGCCAGGCCATAGCCCTATTGGAGACGGGACACGACACCGTTGAGCAATTCCGCGCTTAGGAGCTGGAGGAAGTGAACGACCTGAATTCACTGGTACGTACAGTCACGGCGGAGGCATACGAACTGGCTGATAAGAGAGGCCGCCTGCCCGAACGAATCGAGGTCAAAGCCAGCTTCGACATGGACCATTCTGGTCGTCTTGAGCTCAATCAGTCCCGTAGGTTCCCCGGTCTAATCAACGTTGAGATGGTACTGGCTCCCCAGGCAGCGCCCCCCGGACTTCGGCTCATAGCGGACTACGCGGCGAGCGAAGCGACACGAGGGCACAAGAAGAACACGCAGAAGCGAGTAAAGCATGCCATCTTATACCGAAGGCAAGTCGGGTACTGCGCTGGATGCGATCACCACTTCCAATCGAGAAACCTGACAATTGACCATGTCGTCCCAAGCTCGAAAGGCGGAGGCGACGACATTTCCAATCTCCAACTGCTCTGTCATGCCTGCAATCAGTTGAAAGGGGACGGCTCGCAGGAGCAGTTGATGACTGAGTTGCAAGCCCGCGGACACGTCAACCGGGGGCTGAACGCAGGCGAGAGTTAGACTTGGGGTTCACTCCGTCAAGACCGCCACGACGTCTTGACACGCCGCCCTGCCCTGTGGGGCCACATAGCTTGCAGGGGGCGTCGTGCCCTTCATGGGCGGGCCAAGCCACATCTCGAAGACGGTGCCATCTACCGTCCCCTTCGGCCCACCACCCTAGACACATCCAAGAGCCTTCGATCGTCGGTTATCGTTGGTCGCGGTTGGCCGACTGCAGGGGTTCTTGACTCCTGCCGGAGCCTTGAACAAGCCTTGACGACGTGGTCGAGAGCCGACGTGCGAGGAAGCAATGGACCGTCATCGCGGTGAAAGCGGCCGAGCATGCACGCTCCGCCCCGCCGCAGAGCTTGCGCACTCTCGGACCCAGACTGACTGCCCCGCCCTTCTGAACCAATTGAAGATCAGCGGATGTGCGCCAGTCGCGATGGGCGAAGGCGCTGGTTGGTCGTGACGTCCGCGCCTGGCGACGAAGCATGATGCGAGCAGACACGCACTCCGGTTCTCCCGTGGAACCCATCGCCATCGTGGGCATGGCGTGTCGCTTCCCGCGCGCCCCCGGCGTGTCGGACTTCTGGCGTCTGTTGGAAGCCGGCGAGAGCGGGGTCATCGAAGGCGTTCCGGGTTCCGGCGTGGGGCGCGTGGGCGAGCTGTTCCCCGACGCCGAGGTGCAGGCCGAGGCCTGCCGATTCGGCGCCTACCTCGACGACATCGACCAGTTCGATGCGCCGTTCTTCCGCATCTCGCCCGTCGAGGCGGACCACCTGGACCCGCAGCAGCGCATGATGCTGGAGACGAGCTGGCGAGCGCTCGAAGACGCCGGCATGGATCCGGAACGGCTCAAGGGCAGCCGCACCGGCGTCTACGCCGGCATCAGCAACAACGAGTATCGCGGGCTGATCCTGGAGGCCAGCCAGACCGCCGAGCCCGCCGCCAGCCTCTATTCGGTCAGCGGCACGTCGTTCAACACGGCGGCGGGCCGAGTCGCCTTCGCGCTGGGTCTCCAGGGCCCGGCGATGGCTATCGACACCGCCTGCTCGTCCTCGCTCGTTGCGGTGCACCAGGCCGTCGTCGGCCTCCAGCGCGGCGAGGCGGACCTGGCGCTGGCGGGCGGGGTGCACACGATCCTGTCCGGGCGGCTGCTGGAGCTGCGCGGGAATGCCGGCATGCTGGCGCCCGACGGACGCTGCAAGACGTTCGACGCCGCCGCCAACGGCTATGTGCGGGGCGAAGGCTGCGGAATCCTGGTCCTCAAGCGGCAGTCCCAGGCCGAGGCCGACGGCGACCGCATCTGGGGCGTGATTCGAGGCTCGGCGCTCAACCAGGACGGGGCGACGCCGGGACTCACGGTCCCCAGTCAAGAGGCCCAGGAGCGGGTGATTCAGGATGCCCTGTCACAGGCGGGCCTCGCGCCGTCCGACATTGACTACCTGGAGGCGCATGGCACTGGGACGGAAGTGGGCGATCCCATCGAGCTGCGTGCGGCCGGGGCCGCGTACGGCCGGGGCCGCGCGACGGATAACCCCCTGCTGATCGGATCGGTCAAGACGAATTTCGGCCACCTGGAGTCGGCGGCGGGCGTTGCCGGCCTGATGAAGGTGCTGCTGGCTATGAAGCACGGGGTAATCCCCAGGCACCTGCACTTTCGCAATCCGACGCCCGAGGTCGACTGGGACCAACTGCCGCTGCATGTGACAGCCGAAGCGACCGCCTGGCCGGCTGAATCCGATCGCCCGGTGCGCGCGGGCGTCAGCGGCTTCGGCTGGTCGGGCACCAACGCGCATGTCGTGCTCGAGGCGTACGCCGGGCCCGAGGACCCATCCGAAGCCATCGACGATGGCGTTCAGCCCGCGGGTTTGCCACAGCCCATTCCTGTCCACGACACGGCAGCGGCCGCCGACGGATCGGCGAGCAGGCCGGCCCAACCTCGCACCACCCGCCTGCTGCCCTTGTCCGGAAAGTCGGACCAGGCCCTGCGGGATCTGGCGGACCGCTATCTTTCCTGGCTCGATGCGCGCGCCGACGCGCTTGATCCCGCGGACACGGCAGCTCCGCTGCTCGCGGACACGGCCTGGACGGCGAGCGTTGGGCGCAGCCACTTCGAGCACCGGGCCGGTCTCGTGTTCCGCGATGCCGGATCGCTGCGGGACGGGCTGCGGAACCTCGCACAGACAACGGACAGGCCCAGCCCGGCAGCACCCCACAAGGTGGCGTTTGTCTACACCGGGCAGGGCAGCCAGTGGATCGGCATGGGCAAAGATCTGTATCAGACCGAGCCGGTCGTACGCGCGGTGCTGGACCGCTGCGAGGCGGTGTTCCGGACCGAGCGGGGCGTCTCGCTGCTGGACGTGATGTTCGGGCGCCCGGGGGCGGACGGCGACCTCAACGACACGGCCTGGGCGCAGCCGGCCATCTACGCGCTGGAGTGCGCCCTCACGGCGCTGTGGGACAGCGTGGGCATTCAGCCAAACGTGGTCATGGGCCACAGCCTCGGCGAAATCGCCGCCGCGCAGGCGGCCGGCGTGTTCAGCCTCGAGGACGGCATGTGCTTCGTCACCAAGCGCGGCGCGGCGCTTGCGGCGCTGCCCGGCGGTGGAGCCATGGCGGCCATCTTCGCCCCGGAGCCGCAGGTGACGGCGGCGATGCACGAGGTCAACGCGGCGTCCGACGGCCTAGGGCTGAGCATCGCGGCGGACAACGGCGCGCACCAGGTCGTCAGCGGTCCCGTGGCGGCCGTGGAAGCGATGGTGGGGCGCTTTGAGGCGGAAGAGGTTCGCGTTCGGCGCTTGAACACCAGCCAGGCGTTCCACAGCGCCTTGGTCGAGCCGGCGATGGACGACGTGGCATTCGCCGTGGAAGGCATCGCCATCGCGCCCGCGACGCTCGACCTCGTAAGCAATGTCACGGGTCGGGTGGTGGCGTCGGGCGAGGTGCTTGACGGCGCCTACTGGCGGCGGCACGTGCGGCAACCGGTAGCGTTCCGCAGCAGCGTCGATACGCTCGCGGCGCTGGGGGTTGGCCTCGTGCTGGAAGTCGGCCCACATGCCGTCCTGGGACCCATGGCGACCCTGGCCTGGCCGGAGGAATCCGCCGAGGCGCCGGTGGCGCTGGCCAGCCTGCGGCGGCCTCCGCGGGACGCGCCGACGCCCGAGCCTGAAACCGGCTTCGTCGACGCGGTGGCGGAAGCCTACGAGGCCGGGCTTGACTTGGCGTTTGAAGGACTGTTTGCAGGCGAGACCCGACGTCGCATTTCGCTGCCGGGCTATCCCTTCCAACGCCGCCGTCACTGGGTTGAAGGGTCAAGCCGGCGGCGCGCCACCGACGGCCATCCCCTGCTCGGCGCGCGGCATGAATCTCCTCGGGGCGAGGTTCAGTTTGCAACGGAGCTGTCGGGAACAGATCCGGCCTGGCTCAACGACCATCGCGTGTTCGGCCGGCTGGTGGCGCCCGGCGCCCTCTATGGGGCCATGGCGCTGGCGGCGGTCAGGCCGGACGGGACAGGTCCGGTGGTGGTGGAGGACCTGCAACTGCACAGCCCGCTCGTTCTGCCCGATGCGGACCCGGAAGCTGGGTCCCGTCAACCAAGCCAAGCGGTTCAGCTTCTTCTCGATGACGCCGAGGGAGGCGCGCCGCGTCCCTTCGAGGTGTACAGCCGCGCGGAAGACGACGAAGGCTGGACGCTGCACGTCGAGGGCCGGGCATCCACGAGCGGCGAGCCGCAAGCCCCTTCCCGAATGGACCTGGATGGCCTCAAAGCTGGTCTGACGGTGGAGGATGCGTCGGCCTTCTACCGCGCCCGCGCCGACGCCAGCATCAACCTCGGTCCGCTGTTCCGCACCCTGCAGGGGCTCTGGTCCGGCGAGGGCGAGGCGCTGGGCGAGGTCGTGCTCCCGGAAGCCATCGACCCAAGCGGACTGCACGCGCACCCGATCCTGCTCGACGGCTGCTTTCAGGTCATGGCGGCGGCCCGAAATGTCGCCAGCATCGACGACGGCGTCACCTATCTGCCCTTCGGCTGGGAACGACTGTGGCTGACGGGGCCGCTGCCCAAACGGCTGGTCTGCCACGCGCGCATGCGGCCCGGCGCCCGCGACGCCGAGGCGAATGGCAATGCCGCGGGGCCCGCCGAAGTTCTCGCCGGCGATCTGCGCCTTTACACCACCGACGGCGTCGAGCTTGGCGGGTTGAGCGGCTACACGGTCAAGCGGGCCACGCGGGCGGCCCTGCTGTCGGGCACCGAAGGGCTGGAAGACCTCTTGTACGAGGTCGTCTGGCGCGATCGCCCGCTGCCGCCGGGAATGCCGCCGGCGGACTTTCTCCCAAGTCCCGAAGCCCTTGCCGCTCGCTCGGAGACGTTTTCCCAGTATCTGGCGGCCGAGGGCGTGGCCGCCGACGAACGAACCGCCTTGCTCACCGACCTGGAGTTGCTGTCGCGCTCCTACGCGCTGGCGACCCTGGAGACTCTCGGCTGGGAACGACGCGCGGGCGACGCGGTTGAGCCCGAAGCTCTGCGTCAGGAGCTCGGGGTCATGGATGAGCACCGGCGCCTGTTCCGCCGGTTGCTCGAGATGCTGGCCAGGTCCGGGGTGCTGGAGGAAGCGGGCGCAGACTTCGTCGTGGCGATCGGGTCGGGCGAGTCGCTACCCGAGGAGGTATCGAGCGACCCCGACGCAACCGCCGCTCGAATGGCCGACCGCTATGCGCATGGCTCCAACGAAATTGGGCTGTTTCGGCGCAGTGCCGGGGCCTTGACGGAGGTCCTTCGCGGTCAGGCGGACCCGCTGACGCTGCTCTTCAGCAGCGGCGAGCCCACCGCGGCCGACCTCTATCTCAAGGCGCCCGTGGCGCGCGCCGCGAACCGCATGTTGGGCGACGCGGTAAAGGCGTTGCTGGCCGACTTCCCCGATGGCCGACGGCTGCGAGTGCTGGAGGTCGGAGCCGGAACGGGCTCGGCCACCGCTTCGGTGCTGCCGGAGCTTCCCGCGGACCGATTCGACTACACCTATACCGATATCTCGGCGGGCTTTTTCTCGGAAGCCGAGGCGCGCTTCGGCGGCGGCGAGGCTTCGATCGACTACCGGGTGCTGGACATCGAAGTGGACCCGTTGGCGCAGGGCTACGACCCCCACGGCTACGACCTGGTGATCGCGTCCAACGTGCTGCACGCCACGCGGTATCTCCAGGAGACGCTGGCGCACTGCCGCGACCTGCTCGCGCCGTCAGGTCAGGTCGTGGCGCTTGAAAACCTGCGCGGGCAGGGCTGGCTGGATCTCACCTTTGGGCAGTTGGACGGCTGGTGGCGCTTTGCCGACGACTACCGACCGCACCACGCGCTGGCCGGTCCCACGGTGTGGCGGCAGGCGCTCACCGACGCCGGCTTCGAGGACCCGGTCGTCCTTGGCGTGGGCGCGCTGGGTTCGGGCGAGGAGCCCGACCGGGGCGTGATCATGGCTCGGGGTCCGGCCGAAGTGGCCGAGCCGCCCGGCGCGTGGGTGCTGGCGGCGGATCGCGCGGGCGTGGCGGAGCAGTTGGCCGCCAATCTCGCAGCGCGCAATCAGACCGTTTTCCTGGCAGGCGAGACCTCGCCAAACGAGGTGGCTGGAGTCACCAGAGCGCCGGTCGAGTCGGAGCGTCGCGAGTCCTGGCAATCACTCTTGGAGAACCTGCCCGGAGACGTGCCGCTCAAGGGCGTGGTCCATCTTGCGGCGCTGGACGGCCACGGGGAGCAGGCGACGGCCGACGAACTGGCATCGGATGCGCGCCGCGCCACGGCCAGCGCCTTGGCGTTGGTGCAGGGCATCGGCGACGCCGACGTAACGCCGGAAAACGGCGCGTGGTTCGTCACGCGCGGGGCGCAGGTGCTGGAGCATGAGCGGGGCGGACAGCTATCGGGCGCGCTGCTCTGGGGCCTCGGCAAGGTGGTGGCCCGAGAAGCGGTGCATTTGCAGCCGCGAATGATCGACTTGGACCCCGGCGCGCCCGCGCCGCTGGCCGGCCTTGCCAACGAGCTGCTGTACCCGGACCCCGAGACTCACACTGCCTACCGTTTGGGCGTTCGCCAGGTCGCCCGCCTCGTTCGAGCCGGCTCCGACACCGAGCGCCTGACCCTGCCCGACGCCACCGATTGGCTGATCGAGCCAGACGCCGGCGGCGACCTGGAGCGACTCGAGGTACAGCCGCTGCCGCCGCGGACCCTCGAACCCAGGGAAATCCGCGCGGAAATCGAGGCCACTGGCCTCAACTTCTGGGATCTCTTCCGCGCCCTTGGCGTCATCGACGAAGGCCTTTTGGGCGGCGAGTTCTGCGGTCGAGTGCTGGAGATCGCACCCGAAGTCTCAACCGTCGCCGTGGGCGACCGCGTGGTTGGCCTGGCGTTCGGCACCTTCGGCTCGGACGTGGTGACCCGCGAGGAGATGGTGGCGCCCGCGCCGTCTGGCATTTCGGCGACGGCTCTCGGGACCATGCCGACCGCGTTTGTCTCGGCCGCCCTTTCATTCGACCTGTCCGGACTCGAGCCCGGCGAGCGCGTGCTGATTCACGCCGGCGCTGGCGGGGTGGGCATGGCGGCCATCCAGTTGGCGCAGGCCGCCGGTGCGGAAGTCTTCGCCACGGCCAGCGCTCGGAAGCAGGCATTTCTCCGGTCGCTCGGCGTGGAGCACGTCTTCGATAGCCGGCAGACGACGTTCGGCCAGGAAATTCTGGACGCAACCGGCGGCGAAGGCGTTCACGTGGTGCTGAACAGCCTCACGGGACCGGGTTTCATCGACGCGAGCCTGTCGTGCCTGGCGAACGGCGGCCGGTTTGTGGAACTGGCCCGGGTCGACATCCTCAGCGAAGAGGAAATGTCGGCGGCGCGACCCGACGTGGCCTACTGGATTCTGCAGCTCGATGTTCTCAAGGAGCATTATCCGGCCGAGCCTGGAGACGCCTTGCGCCGCGTGATGCAGCAGCTGGCGGCCGGCGAAGTCTCACCGATCATCCACACGCGGTGGTCGCTGGCCGAAACCGGACCGGCGATGCGATTCATGGCAGCCGCGCGGCACATCGGCAAGATCGTGCTCACCGCGTCCCCCATCGAACGCGGGCGGTTGCGCGAGGACCGAACCTACCTGGTGACGGGGGGGCTCGGCGGGATCGGCTGCGCCGTGGCCGAGTGGTTGGCGGACCGGGGCGCCGGCGCCATCGTGCTCAACGGACGGCGCGATCCGGATCCCGAAGCCGCGCAGGCCATTGCCGCCCTGCGGAACCGCGGGGTCCGCGTCGAGGTCGAGCTTGCGGACGTCACGGATGGCGCGGCCATCGACAACATGCTGGCGCGCATCGACGCGGCGTTGCCGCCGCTCGCGGGTGTGATTCACAGCGTGGGCGTGCTGTCCGATGCCGCGCTGACCAACCAGAGTTGGGATCGGTTCGAGCGCGTGCTGTGGCCCAAGGTGCTGGGTGCCTGGCAGCTGCACCGGGCGACCGCGCACCTCGACTTGGACATGTTCATCCTGTTCTCGAGCGTGGCGGGCGTTCTCGGCAATCCCGGCCAGGCGAACCACTCGGCGGCCAACGCCTTCTTGGATCAACTGGCCGGACACCGCCGGGCGCTCGGCCTGGCCGGCCAGTCCATCGCCTGGGGCGCCTGGGAAGGGCTGGGCGAAGCCGAGGAGCAGCGCGAGCGGATCGCCCGGCAGCTCGAGGCGGCGGGCACGGGCTGGATTTCGCCGCGGCAGGGCGTCCGGGCGCTCGAAGCGCTGGTGCGGCAGGACGTCACGGCCGGCATGGTCGCGGCGGTGGACTGGCCGGTGTTCGCCGAGCGTCACGAACATCGCCCCCCGTTGCTGGAAGACCTGCTGTCGGATTCCGAGGACGACGCGGCGGACGCTGCCGATGCCTCGGCGGACCTGATGACCCAGTTCCGCGACACCCCGGCGGCGGAGCGCGAACGCCTCCTGGTGTCATTCCTCCAGGGCGAACTGCAGGCCGTTCTGCGGCTGCCGACCGCGCCGTCGCCGTCGGTGGGCTTCTTCGATCTCGGCATGGACTCGCTGATGGCCGTGGAGCTCCGAAACCGGCTGAACCGGGCGTTCGCCGACGAGTACGTGGCCTCCAACACGCTGGTCTTCGACTATCCCGACGCCGCCGGCCTCGCCCGGCACCTGGTCGGGGAACTGGGCCAGGTCACCGGGGTGCCGGCGGCGCCCGAGCCGGAGGCGCCGGCACCAGGTCCCCGGATCGAGCAATCGGAGGACGAGATCGCCATCGTCGGCATGGGGTGTCGGTTCCCCGGCGCCGACGACCCGCTCGCCTTCTGGCGGCAGCTGGAAGCGGGCGTGGACGCCGTGGCGGAGGCGCGCGACGAGGCCGGCTCCTGGACCGGGCTGTTTGGCGACCCGGCGGCCGAAGACCCGGTGTTTCGCCGCGGCGCGTTCATTGAGGGCATCGAGGGATTCGACTCCCGCTTCTTCCGCATCTCGCCGATCGAGGCGCGCCTGATGGACCCACGCCAGCGGCTGCTGCTGGAGACGACGTGGCACGCGCTCGAGGATGCGGGCATCGATCCGGAACAGCTCCGTGGCAGCAGCACGGGTGTCTACGTCGGTCTCGGCGGCAACGAATACCGCGACGCCATCGCGGCCAGCGGCCAGCACGACAGCTTTGTGGGCACCGCCGGCAGCATGGCCGTGGGACGCGTGGCCTTCGCGTTTGGGCTGGAAGGGCCGGCGATTCCGCTGGACGCGGTCTGCGCGTCATCGCTGGTTGCCATTCACCAGGCGATGGCCGGACTCCAGCGCGGCGAGGTGGATATGGCGCTGGTGGGCGGCGTGAATATCCCGCTGTCCCGCGGCATCACGGGATTCCTGAACGATCTCGGGATGCTGTCCACCAGCGGACGCTCCCGGACCTTCGATGCGGATGCGGACGGCTTCGTGCGCAGCGACGGCTGCGGCATCGTCGTGCTGAAGCGGCTGCGGGATGCCGAAGCGGCCGGCGACCGGATCTGGGGCGTCATTCGCGGCGCGGCAGTCAACCAGAATGGGGCCAGCGCGGGCCTCACCGTGCCAAACGGACCGGCCCAGGAGCGGCTGCTGCAGGAGGCCCTCTCGCGGGCCGGCGTTGCGCCCGCGGACGTGGACTATCTGGAAACGCACGGCGCCGGCTCGGCGTTGGGCGACCCGATTGAGGTGAGTGCGGCGGCGGCAGTCTACGGGCAGGGCCGCGACGCGGACCGCCCGCTGGTGCTCGGCTCCGTGAAGGCCAATATCGGCCACTCGGAATGGGCGGCGGGAATCGCCAGTTTGATCAAGACTGTGCTGGCGATGCACCAGCCGGTGATTCCCCGGCAGCTGCACTTCGATTCCCCAAGCACCCAGATTGACTGGGATCGGCTGCCGGTCCGCGTGGCCGCCGGCGACACGCCCTGGCCGCAAGCAACCGATCGCCCTCCAGTGGCCGCCGTGAGCGCGTTTGGCATGTCGGGCGCCAACGCCAACGTGGTCGTTGCGGGCTACGACTCGCCGCAGGGTTCGCCGGTTACGTCCGACGGCGTCCGCGTCCCGGCGGGCCCCGCGCGCCCGGTACCCGCCTCCTTGCCCGAGTCGCTGGCCGACCTGCCGCTCTCGACAGACCAAATTGTGGAACGCCGGACGCGGTTGCTGCCGCTTTCCGCGAGGTCCGACCAGGCGCTGCGAGACCTGGCCGAACGCTACCTGGCATGGCTCGGGGAGCAAGGCGGGCCGGCCGCGAGCAATGGCGCTGTCGACGGCTCCGACCTCGCGGACATGGCGTGGACGGCGAGCGTGGGACGCAGCCACTTTGACTACCGCGCAGGCCTGGTGTTCCACGACGCCGCTTCGCTGGGCGAGCGGTTACGGAGCATCGCCCAATCGCCGTTCGAGCCCCAGCCGGAAACGCCGCGGCGCGTGGCCTTTGCCTTCACCGGCCAGGGCAGCCAGCGGACCGGGATGGGCCGGACCCTCTACGAGACCGAGCCGGTGGCGCGGGCGGTGCTGGATCGCTGTGACGCGGTCGTCCGCGACGAGCGCGGCGCGTCGCTGCTCGACGTGATGTTCGGGTGGGGCGATTCCCCGAATGACTTGAAGGACGCGGCCTGGGCGCCTCCCGCGATCTATGGCCTGGAGTGCGCGCTGACGGCGCTCTGGGCGAGCCTGGGCGTTTGGCCCGGCGTGGTGGTGGGGCACGGGCTTGGGGAGATCGCGGCGGCCCAGGCGGCAGGGGTGTTCAGCCTGGAGGACGGCCTGCGCTTCGCCGTGGCGCGCGGCGCGCTCATGTCGGCGCTGCCGGGACCCGGATTGGCCCTCGAAGGCAGTCTAAAGGCCGCGCTCGACGGTGTTGCCATAGCCAGCCCGTCGTCAACCCTGGTGAGCGGCGTGACCGGCCGGGTGCTCGCATCAGACGAGGCGCTCGATGCGGCCTACTGGCACCGCCAGGCGCGCGAGCCGGTGGCCTTCGGCCGCTGCGTCGAGACGCTGGCAACCCTGAGCCTGGACGTGGTCGTGGAGATCGGGCCCCACGCGGTGCTCGGGCCGCAGATTGTCCCGGCGTGGCCCGAGGCGGCGCCGGATTCCGACGCAGCCCCAGCGCCGGTCGTGATCAGCAGCCTGCGGCAGCCGGACGACGATGGCTCGGCCACCGAGTCTGGAAGCAGCTTCGTTGAAGCCGTCGCCGCGGCCTATGAGGCCGGGCTCGCCATCAAATTTCCCGGGCTCTTCGCGGGCGAGACGCGGCGCCGGATTCCGCTGCCGAGCTATCCCTTCCAGCGCCGGCATCACTGGGTCTAGGCGTCAAGAAGGCTTCAGCGCACGCCGCCCGCTGGCGGCAGTGGATGACAGTGGATCCGTCATTCCCGCGGAGGCGGGAATCCACCCTTAGTACCTGAGGTGGCGGCGTAGGGGCAACACTTGTAATTGCTGTCGTGAGATCACCCGCCAAATTGATCGCCTTCCGCTCGCTCACTACACTGACAACCTCTTTGCCCGACTGTTTTCTCCAGGACAGGATTGCTCCATGGCGTCGACTGCAGACCGAATCAAGAAGCTCGTTGAAGAGAATCTCGAAGTGGACGGACAGGCGGTATCGGTTCCCGACGACTTGAACGCCAACCTCTCCGACGCGGGAGTTCCTTCGATGGACTTCGTGGCGTTTGCCAAAGTCATCGTCGCCGAGTTCGACGTCCCGCTCACGCCCGAAGACTGCGCGGGCTTCAGCACCCTGAAGGACCTGGCCGCGTACATCGACGCACAAGCCGCCTAACGTCACGCTCCCGCTGGGGGCCAGACGACTGTCGATGGGAAGCCGTCGCGGGCTGACGGCCTAAATGCTTGACGCATCGCGTGTCGGGGATTGGTGGCGCCCGTTCAAGTTGGTGGGCGAGGCGACCGTCATCCACGTCGACCTGACGCCGGATGCGGCTCGGGAGGCCGAGGCGATGGGGTGGCTGGATGAGTCCGAGCAAACCCGGTGGCGACGATTCCAATATCCCGGCCCGCGCCGCCGCTATGCTCTATGCCGCGCCGCTCTTCGCGCCGTGCTTTGCCGCCACCTCGGATGCAGCAATGATCAGTTGGCGTTTGTAGCGTCCGAGCATGGCAAGCCGTTTGCCACCGTGCGCAAGCTTCCCGCTCCCATTAGCTTCAACGTGAGCCACAGTGGTCGCCATGGATTGATCGCGCTGGCTGCGGGCGGACGATTGGGCGTGGATGTCGAGGAGCGAGTTGCCAAACGCAACCTCGATCTCTTGGTGGAGTCCGTGCTCAGTGAGCAGGAGCAAGCGCTACTCGACTCGACGCACGGCTTGGCGCGGATGCACCTGTTTTTCAAGCTCTGGACGATCAAGGAAGCGCTCATCAAGGCCCATGGGATGGGCATGGCGTTGAATGCGTCCCGCCTTGAGGTCCCGCCGTCCATGCTCCGGGGCTCGACGCAGAGCACGTTTCGGTTCCCGGAAGCCCCGGGTGTACGGTGGCGGTTGGAGGACATCGGGAACGAGCAGTTCGCCGCCGCCGTGGCCCATGAACTCGGCGCGGTGCCCAATCCCACTCGCCCCGGCTACGCTGGCGCTTCGTCGGTGCCGCGCCAGAAAGACCAACGACGTTGACGACCGCCGAAACTGTGTGGGAGCTACCTGAACCCATTTCGGTTCACGAGGTGCGCGTCGACGACGACACGGTTATCGCGCTGCGTCGTCATGGCAACCCGGAAGGCCGACGGCTTGTCCTCAGCCACGGAAACGGTCTGGCAATCGATCTTTACTATCCGTTTTGGTCGGTCCTGGCCAGAGACTTCGACCTGGTCGTCTTCGATCTGCGAAACCACGGCTGGAATGCCGTCACCGCGCTGGCGGACCACAACGTGCCGACGCTGGTTCTCGATCACGACCGAATCATGCAAGAGATCGACCGGCACTTCGGCGACAAGCCAAAAGCCGGCATCTTTCACTCGGTCTCAGCCTTGACTACGCTGCTGTCGCCGGCCAGGGGCGGCGAATTCGACGCGCTGGTGCTCTTTGACCCTCCGCTCTGCAAGCCTGGCCGGAGCTATGAGGACTTTGACGCCGCGGCCACGCGAACGGCCGCCGCGGCCCGTCGCCGCACCGAGCGGTTTCAAAGCACGGAACAGCTCGCGGATCTGCTGAGCTTCATTCCGACCTACTACCGCAGCGTCGCTGGTGTGTTCGATCTCGTGGCGCGCGCCACGCTGCGGAAGTCCGCCGACGGCGAGGGGTTCGAGCTGCGATGCCCGCGTGACTATGAGGCGCAGATCATTGACTACGCCAGCGCGTTTGCCGTGTTGGTGGACTTTGAAACGCTGCAGTGCCCCGTCAAGGTCATTGGCGCCGATCCAACCTTGCCGTATTCATATCTGCCGACCTTCGATCTCAGCCACGTGCTCACGGTCGACTACGACTTCTTGCCCGAGACGACGCACTTCCTGCAGCTGGAGCAACCGCAAGCCTGCGCCGACGCGGTGCGTGGCTTTCTGTCGGCCATTGACGGCGGCTGACGGCCGGAACCGATCCCGCCAGCCGGTCTCAGGGCGAGCCGTCGACCCGCACGGTCACGATGTCGATGCCGTGGTACTTCTGGTGCCGGACCGAGGACGCGTAGTGTCGGAGCAGGCGAAACGAGACGTCCCATTCAGCCGGTGACTCGTCGAGGTCGGAGAGATACGCCAAGCGATCGGCCAGGTTTTCCTCGTCAACCGCGGCCACGAACTCGAGATCGACCGCCCGACCCTCGGGACTTGCCGTCACAACCAGTTGCTGCGGCTTGCCCTCGGTGTGGCCGTCGGCCGGCTGCAGCAAGCTCGACAGCGTCTCCTCGCCGGCGGAGCGCAACCGGTCGGTTGAGGCGGCGTTCCACCGCATGGCCGCGGCAGTCTCCTGCAGATAGGCGTCGAGTTGCGGCAGATCGGCCATGTCGAGCCGACCCTCGAAGCGTCGGCGCTTGGGCTTCGTGACTTCGAGGAACAGGGTGAGCCCAATCGCGGTTGCTGCGCCGACGGTGATGCCGTTGCCAAGCAACGAGCTCCAGGGACTGGGAACCACGCCTTCGAACACGTTGTGCTGCTCGAAGCCCACGCCCAGCGCAAACGCCAGGCTCACCACCAGAGTGGTTGGCGCGTCCAGCCCGCCCCGCGCGACCGTCCGCACGCCTTCGACGAAGAGCATGCCAATGGCCGTCAGCAGGAACGCTCCCATTACCGGGTTGGGAATGGTGAGCATTAGGCCCGTCAGCTTGGGCAGGACGGCCAGTCCCACGAGGATGATCCCCATGGCATAGGCGACGCGGCGCGCCGCGACGCCGGTGAAGTTGATCAGCGAGACCGTGGACGCCGAGAACGCGGTCGCGGGTGGCGTGCCGGCCAGGCCCGACATGAGCATGCCCAACGCCGTGGCGTAAACCGTCCCCTGAATCAGGCGGAAGTCGGTCGCCCGTGGCCGCCGCCAGGCCACCTGCTGCACCACCACCCCGTCGCCGACGGCCTTGATCGCTTGGACGACGGTCACCACCAGGAACATCGGCAACAACGCCCAGAACCCCGCCGTCGGCGTTAGGTCCAGTCCGGGAAACTGGCCCTCGGGAAGCCCAATCCAGGGGGCATCGACCACGCGTCCGAAGTCATAGAGGCCGAACAGCACCGCGGCGACGCAGCCAGCCGCAATTCCCGCCAACGGCGACCAGATCCGCCATTCCCGCGGCGCGCGCAGGGCGAGGATGGTGGTGGCGATCAACGTGACGGCGGCGACGCCCGGTCCTCCGAACTTCAGTGCGCCGTCAGGAACTTCCCGCAGCCGATCCCAGGCGACCGGGAGCAGGGTCACCGCGATGAGCATCAGCACCGTGCCGGACACGGCGGGGGTGATGACGCGTCGCAGCTGCGGAAGCCAAGCCGCCACCGCAAAGTAGAACACCGAAGAAATCACGATGAGGCTCGCCAGCGTCGACGGCCCGCCCTCGGCCAACGCCAGCACGGAGACCGCGATGAAGTTGGGGGTGACCCCCATGATCATCACGTGACCCAGCCCCACGCGCCCGACCCGCGCCGCTTGGAGGATGGTGACGATTCCGCCGACGACCAGGGCCGCGACCAAGGTCCACGTCAGCTGGCGCTCGTCTTGGCCGGCCGCGACGCCGCTGATGGCGGCAATGACCACGAGCGGCCCCAGCGCCAGCAAGACACCCTGAATGCCGACGCCAATGGCCACCAACGGCGGACACCGCTCGTCGGGTTCGTACCGGATTCGTTCGTCGGCGCTGGCTGACGCCAAAACGAGGCTCCCCGCCTCAGCCGTTCATTCGGCGGACGCCGGCCACCGACACCGGCATCGGGTCAGAGGTGGTCATGGGGCAGACTCTCGATCGCGCGCGCCCCAAGTATGCGCCGCACGCGCCGGGGATGCCGTGGGCGATGAGGTCGCCTTGCGCGTGCAAGTGACCCTAACTACCTAAAATAGTATCATTTTTCACCTACCCGACGCTTTCTCCAGACGGCAGGCCCGACATGACGATTGACCGCGACCAGAAATTTCGGGCGATGGCGATCCGGGGCAAATACCAGCGGTTGTATCGGCATCTGCGCGGGCTGCAAGCCCAGGAGTGGCGGACTTCGTTCGGGGAAATCGAGGCCATCATCGGCTTCGAATTGCCCGCATCCGCGCGTCTTCACCGGCCGTGGTGGGCGAATCAGCGCCGCGGCGCCGGCCACAGTCAGGCTCTGGCCTGGAGCGTCGCCGGCTGGGAGACGGCCAACGTGAATATGGACGCCGAGGAGCTGCTGTTCCGGCGAACGCATCCCAAGCCCGTACCCAGGCTTCCGCTCGACGACGCATGGCCCGTCCACCCCACGGCGGTCTGGCCGGAAGGCCTGAGTCTCAGGCGGGAGGACCTCTACGACGAGCGGCTCTAACCCCGCCATGTTTATTGACACGAACGTGCTGGTGATGTCCCGCATCCCCGGCGCGCCGGACCACGACGCGGCGCGGGCCAGCCTGGAACGCGCCTTTCGAGACCCCGAACCGGTGAGGATCAGCCGTCAGGTCATCCGCGAGTACCTGTCCGTCGTCACTCGTCCGCAGACTTGGCCGGTGGCCATCACGCGCGAGGAAGCCCTCGATGACGTGAGCAGATTGATCGGCGGCTTCGAGATACTTGAAGACGGCCCCGTGGTGACCGAGTTTCTGGTGGCCCTATGCCGAGAGATTCCCGCAGGCGGCCGGCAGATTCACGACGCCAATGTCGTTGCAACCATGTTGGCCCACGGGGAACGCCGGCTGCTGACGTTCAACTCGTCCGACTTCCGCCGTTACGGTGATCGCATTGAGTTGCTGGACCGTTAGCAGCCCAGGCATCGACAGCCCACCCATCGTGCGGCGCTAAGGTAAGTTTCGCGCGTCACGCAGGGCGAACCGGAGGCGTCATGACGGCAACTACCCCCCTGCTGCAAGTCCGGGACGTGGTGAAGGACTTCGGCGGCGTGCGCGCCGTTGACCACTGCTCGTTCGACGTGACGCCCGGCGCCATCACCGGCCTCATCGGTCCCAACGGCGCGGGCAAGACGACGCTGTTCAATCTCATATCCGGGGCGCTGCCGCTCACGAGCGGCCGGATTCTCTGCCACGGTCGCGACATCAGCGGCCTGCGGCCCCACCAGACCTTTGGCCTCGGCATCATGCGGACGTTTCAGATCCCGCGAGAGTTCCAGCGATTGACGGTGCTCGAGAACCTGGCGGTGGTGCCCGCGAATCAGCGCGGCGAGCGCATGTGGGCCGCCTGGCTCACCCCCTGGACCGTGGCGCGCCAGGAGCGTCGCATCGAGTCCAAGGCGCTGGAGGTGCTGGAGTTCGTCCAGCTCGCGCACCTGGCCGACGAATACGCCGGCAACCTTTCGACCGGCCAAAAGAAGCTGTTGGAGCTGGCGCGCACCCTCATGGCGGAACCCAAGATCGTCTTGCTCGACGAGCCGGGCGCCGGCGTCAACCGCACGCTCCTCAACTCGCTGGCGGACAACATCCGGCGGGCCAGCGCCGAGCGAGGCGTCACCTTCCTGCTCATCGAGCACGACATGGACCTCGTCTCGCGCCTGTGCAACCCGGTCATCGTTATGGCCAACGGCGCGGTCATCGCTCAAGGGTCGCCGCGGCGAATCCAGCGCGATCCGCAGGTGCTGGAGGCCTATCTTGGAGGCATGGTCCATGGCGCTGCTTGAGGCCCGCGACATCGTCGCCGGCTACGGCGAAACCGAGATTCTGCACGGCGTCTCGTTGGTCGTGAACGAAGCGGAAATCGTGACCATCATCGGTCCCAACGGCTGCGGCAAATCCACGCTGATGAAAGCCGTGGTTGGCCTGGTGCCGGTGCGAAGCGGCGCCGTGACGTTTCGCGGCGTGGACGTCACCGACCACGCCCCCGAGCGGGTCGTGCGGGCGGGACTTTGCTACGTCCCGCAGTCCGCCAACGTCTTTCCGTCCCTCAGCATTCGCGAGAACCTGGAGATGGGCGCCTTCACCCGCGGCGACGACGGTCAGGCGCGTATCGACGAGATGTTCGGCCTGTTCCCCGATTTGGCGCGGCGACCAAGGGCAAGAGCGGGCAGCCTGTCTGGCGGCCAGCGCCAGATGCTGGCTCTTGCCCGCGCCCTCATGCTGGACCCCGTGCTCCTGCTGCTCGATGAGCCCTCGGCCGGGCTCTCACCGGCGATCATGGGCATGGTGTTTGAGCGCATCCGCGATATCAATGCCACCGGCGTGGCCATGCTCCTGGTCGAGCAGCAAGCCCGCGAGGCCTTGCAGCTGTCGGACCGGGGCTACGTGCTGTCCGGCGGCGAGAACCGCCTGGAGGATCGTGGGCCGGCGCTGCTGGACAATCCCGAAGTGGCTCGCCTGTATTTGGGTGGGTGATCGCATGCGCGATGGGTCACCCTCACGCTTGGTCATGGGCGGTCTCGAATTGGCGGGCGGGTCCCCTCACCCCCGTATCGAGTACGGGGCAGGCTCCGACCCTCGCCCCAAGGGAGAGGGAATCGGACGTGGAACGGACGGTGTCAGCGTGACCTGCTACCCGGCCTTGACGGCGCTCGCATGACCGCCCTGCACGCCGCCGCTGCGCGAGTCCGCCTGGCGTGGATGCCGCATTACAGCGTGGCCGCCGCCATTGCGGCCATGCTCGTCGTTGGATTCTTGCCCTTCGTCAAGATGGGCCTGGTGGTTAACGGCTTCGTGCTGGGGGCCATCATCGCCACCGGCGCCATAGGTCTCACGCTGATCTACGGCAACCTGAACTTCGCCAACATCGCCCATGGCGACTACATGGCCATGGGCGCCTACGTGGCGTTCACGATCATCACCGATCTCCTGCCTCTGCTGGGAATCGAAGGGCAGGGATTCGGGCCGTTCACCTTCGGCTACCCCTTGCTCATTGCGCTGCCGTTGGCGGCCGCCGTCGTCGCCATCGGCGCAATCGTGCTGGACGTCGGAATCTATCGCCGGCTGAGGAACCGCAAGGTCAACGCGGTGGTCATCGCCATGACATCGCTGGGGCTGGCGATCGCCGTGCGCGGGCTCATTCAGATCTTCTGGACGAGTGAGAAGCTCCAATTCCCTCGCGAATCGCGGCAGGTCTACCACCTGCCGATGGATATACGCATTCCTCCCGACAGCATCTTCATCGGGGGCTTGGCCGTCGTCCTCGTCATCGGGGTGTACGCGCTGCTCACTCGCACCAAGATCGGCAAGGCCATGCGCGCCACGGCTGACAATCCCGACCTGGCTCGTGTCAGCGGGATTCCGACGGAACGCGTCATCTGGGCGACCTGGGCCATTGGTGGAGGGCTGGCGGCAATTGCCGGAGTCCTATTGGCGGTGTTTCAGGCGCAGCTGCTCCCCAGCATGGGCTGGGAGTTTCTGATTCCGCTCTTCGCCGCCGTGATCTTGGGCGGCATCGGCAATCCCTACGGAGCCTTGGTGGGCGCGCTGGTCATTGGCGTCAGCATGGAAGTCTCAACCCAGTGGATCACGCCCAGCTACAAGCATGCCGTCGCTTTCATCATCATGATCGTGCTGCTGCTGGCCAGACCGCGGGGCCTCTTGGGAGGGTCCAGCTGACAGAAAGCCATGTGCCATCGATAACGTCATTGGGGTAGTCGACTACACGGTCGGGTTCGTCGTCATGGCGGGCATCTACGCGGTGTTCGCCTTGGGCTTGAACGTCCACTGGGGCTACACCGGGCTCTTCAACATCGGCATTGCCGGGTTCTTCGCCCTTGGCGCGTATACCGCCGCGCTCCTGACCTCGCCGACGGCGGACCCGTTGCTGTTCGAGGAGTTCGTGTTTGCCGGCAATTGGGCCGGACTCGGGTTTCTCGATCTCGGGATTGACCTGTGGTTCGTAGTGGCGCTAGCGGCGGCCGGAGCGGTGTGCGGCGTCATCGCGCTCGTGATCGGCTACGTCACCCTGCGCCTGAACGACGACTATCTGGCCATCGCCACGCTGGGCATCGCCGAGAGCGTGCGGCTCTTCTTTCTCAACGAAAAATGGGTCGCCAACGGGTCAAAAGGCCTGTACCAGATTCCCCAGTTCCTGGGGGGATGGCTGCCGTCCGACAAATACAACTACCTCTACATGGTCGTGGTGATCGTCGTTCTGGCTGCGCTGTTCATCATGGTGCAGCGAGTCATGAAATCGCCCTGGGGCCGGGTGCTGCGAGCCATCCGTGAGGACGAGATCGCCGCCGCGGCCAGCGGCAAGAACGTCTTCCGGTTCAAGTTGCAGGCGTTTGCGTTGGGGGCCGTCATCATGGGCGTTGGCGGAGCGCTGTTTGCTCACCACATCCGCTTTGTTTCGCCGCTCACCTTCGACCCCCTGCTGGGCACGTTCATCATCTGGGCCATGCTGATGGTGGGCGGCGCCGGCAACAATCTGGGCGCCATCCTGGGCGCCTTTGTGGTCTGGGGGCTCTGGGTCGGCGCGCGGTTTCTGCCGGGCGAGCTCGCCGATCCGAACGTCCGCTTTTTCATGGTCGGCGTGCTCATCGTCGCCGTGATCCTGGTGCGCCCGGGCGGCATTCTGGGCGAGCTGCGTCGCGTGACGCGGCGCCGCGGGGAACGGTCGGCCGTCCGACTCGACGACGGCTGACGACGCGTCCGCAGCCTGATCGGTTGCCCGCCGCACACCCGCGAAAGCGACCCCTGCAGATTCCAGTCAGACGCAGGCTGACCGTGCGCCTCCAGCCTTGATGGACGGTGGATTCCCGCTCCCCGCCTTCGCGGGGACGTGCTTCGCGGGAATGACGGAGGGGGCGGGAATGACGGAAGCGGGTGACCGACATGTCATCTCGAACACCGAAATGTCATTCGAACGAAGTGAGGAATCCAAGGACGGTGGCGCATGCTCCGCGCCCCTGAGACTCCTCGCTGCGCTCGGAGTGACAAGGGGGGCGGCTCAACGAGCCGCCCCCCTACGGCATGCGCCGTGTGTCGCTCAGGCGCTACGGAGTCTCGAAGCGGCCGGTGGAGGTGATCTCGCCGCCGGTGATCTGCCAGATCTCGATCGGGCCGAACACGTCGCCGTTTTCGTCGAAGTCCACCGCGCCGGAGGCCCCTTCGTAGTTGATATCCCCGCCCTCGGCGATAACAGCCAGCGCCCGTCTTATGCCCTCCACGCCGGGGCCGACCACTTCGCCTGGGGGATTCGCGACCGAGCGCAGCGCGTCCCGGATGGCCACTCCGTCGGTGGTCGTACCCGCCTTGGCCGCCGCCAGCGCGATCAGCGCCACCGCGTCGTAGGTCTCGGCGAGATAGGGCTCAACCGGCACCTCCACGGCGTACGTGTTGGTGTAGGCGCTGTCGAACGCGGCGCGCTGCGGGCTGTCCACCGACCCCGGCGCTGTGCCCAGGGTTCCCTCCAGCCGGTCCCAGCCGATGGCTTCGTTCATCTCCGCCGACTTGGTGCCGTCCACGAAGAGGAATCGGTCGGCGTAGCCGCCTTCCAGCGACTCCCTGACGTAGACCTGCGCCTGCCCGGGATAGCTGATGGCGATGAGCGCATCAACGCCTCCGGCGGTCGCGCGCTCCAGCTCGGAGGCGAATGTGGGCTGCTCGTCCTCGTGCGGCACGGCGTCGACGATGGTTCCCCCGAGCGAGGTGAACGTCGCGTCGAACCGCTCGGCCAAGCCCTCGCCGTAGGGGTTGTTGATGTACATGACCCCGACGTTGCGGAATCCCTGCTCCCAGGCGAGGCGACCCAGGACCACGCCTTGCGCCGCGTCCGAGGGCGCGGTGCGGAAGAGGAAATCGTTGTCGTCGAGCACCGTGATGCTGGGCGCCGTGGAAGCGCCGGAAATCTGCACGCGTTGATTCGGCACGGTGACCGAGGTGGCGACCGGGATCGTGACCCCGCTGGCCAGGGCGCCAACGATGGCCACGGCGTTCTCGATTTCCACCAGCGCCCGCGCCGACTCGACGCCTTGCACCGGATTCACGCCCGTGTCGCGGCTGATGATGATCATTGATCCGCCGCCGACGCCGCCCGCGCGGTTGACGTGATCAGCCGCCAGGGCGGCGGCGTTGCGATGGATGGGACCGAAGAATGAGAGGGATCCCGTGAAGGCATTGAGTTGCCCGACGATCAGCGGCGGTAGCATTGCCGCTTCCTGGACCACGACCTTCTCGACGGGAACTTCCTTGATGACCTCTTGCGTGACAACGGTCTGGACCGGGACTTCCTTGATGACCTCTCGCGTAACGATGGTCTCGACGGGAACTTCCTTGATCACCTCTTGCGTGACCGTTTCCGTCTCGCCGCAGGCCGCCAGCACGGCTCCGCCGGCCACACCGAGCAGGCCGCCGCCCGCCACCCGGATCAGGTCGCGGCGCGTCATCATGCGCTTGCCAGACTTCAACACCATCATCCTTCCCACCCTGTCTTTGCCGCTCGTCATCGCGCGGCTCGCGCGACTAGCATAGGCGACCCGGAATGATGATCCAACGGTCGTACGCGCCTCAATAGTGTTTGCCGGCCACGCCAGCAGGTTGCGCTTTGGAATCGTTGCCGTGACATGCGCTGTGCTCGTGACGGCGGCGTGCGATGCCGATCCCATGGACGCTCCGGTCCTCACGGTCACGGTCCGGGCGGCGCGGTCGGCGCCGGATGGCACAGCGACACCCGAGCCAGCGCCAACCGTGACCGCTTCATCAACGACTGCCGTTGACAGCCCGGTAACCCCGACCTCATCCGGCACACCCGAGCGACCGCCAGCCCCAACCGCGACGCCACCCAGCCCCTCGCAGCCGGATCGGCTGCCGGCCGGCCAGGAGGCGCGGGTCGTGCGCGTTATCGATGGCGACACCCTCGTCGTCACGCTAGACGGCGGCGAGCACACCGTGCGGCTGCTTGGCATCGACGCGCCCGAGCTTGGAGACGCCGGCGGGCAGGCCGCGCTGGCCGAGCAAGCGACAGCCGCTCTTGCGACGCTCGTGGGCGACGGGGCGGTCACCCTCATCTCGGGTGCCGAACCGAACGACGACGGCGGACGGTTGCTGCGCCACGTAGCGCGCGGCGACCTCGTTTTCTCGGTCGAGCTGGCGCGCCAGGGATGGGTGCGCGCCCACGAATACACGCCCAATACGCTGCTCTATGGCGCCATCGCCGACGCCCAGCGCGAGGCGCGCGCAGCGGCCCGCGGGCTCTGGGCGCCGCCTGTGCCGGGACTCGCCATGGTGGTGGACAAGGTGGCCGAGACCGTGGTGATCGCCAACGACGGCGGCGCGCCGGTCGATTTGTCCGGGTGGCGCGTGGCGAGCCTGCGGGGACCGCAGTCGGTTGAATTGCCCGCCGGGACCGTCCTTCAGCCAGGGACGAGCCTGACGGTCGCCTCAGGCAGCAGCCAGGGTGACGTCGCGTTCAGCCAGCGGCACGTGTGGCATAACGAGCGTCCCGATTCCGCCGAGCTGCGGCGCCCCGACGGTCGGACGGCGCTCTACTGGGACGACCCGGCGGCGTCGAGCTAGGCGGGAGCGTCTCTAGCCGCGGCTGCCCGCCGCCACGGCCTGCCGGGCCCTGCGCTCGCGGGCCGCGGCGCGCTTGGCCGCGCGCTCGGCGTCGATCTGGGCCTCCGTGCTCGTGTCGACCTGGGGCGGATACGGCACGACCTGCCAAAAGTCCGGCAGCACATCGTCCCACCGGTCCAGCAGCGACTGCCCCAGTTGGCTTTCCGTGGCGTCTACGTGGCGGGTGACCACGTCTCGCAGCAGCTCCGCGCTCTCCTCGTCGGTCACTCGGCTGACCGTCACCAGCTCGTGGTTCACGCGCGAGGGGAAGGTGCCCGCGGGGTCGTAGGCAAACGCTCGTCCGGCGGACATCCCGGCGGCGAAGTTTCGACCCACCGGACCCAGGATCACGACCACGCCGCTGGTCATGTATTCGCAGCCGTGGTCGCCGATGCCTTCGGCCACGGCGGTGGCGCCGCTGTTGCGCACGGCAAACCGCTCGCCCGCGCGACCGGCGAGGTACAGCTCGCCCGACGTCGCGCCGTAGAGACAGGTGTTGCCGGCGATGACATTCTCCGCGGCTTGAAAGCGCGAGTCCGGTGGCGGCTGAACGGACACGACGGCTCCGCCGAGCCCCTTCGCCACGTAGTCGTTGGCCTCGCCGACCAGTCGCAGCCGCAACCCGCGAATGCCGAACGCGCCGAAGCTCTGGCCGGCGGCGCCCGTGAATTCGAGGTGAATCGTGCCCGGCGGGAGGCCGTGATGGGAGACGCGGTGAGCAATCTCTCCGCTCAGGCGCGTGCCGACGGCGCGGCGGTCGTTTGTCAGGTGATAGCGCCGCCGCACGGGTTGGCCGTCGTCAAGCGCGGGCCGCGCGGCGTCAAGCATGTCCACGTCCAGCGAGGGTCTCCCTGGGCGGTCGTTGCGAGCCACCTGCTGGATGCGCGGCGAGCGTCGGGTCTCGTCGGCCGGAGCCAAAATGCTCCCGAGATGGATGTCGGCCGCTCGATCGTGGAGCTTGTCCGGATCAGGTTCCAACAGCTCCACCCGGCCCACGATGTCGTCAAGGCGACGGGCCCCAAATTGCGCCAGGATCGCGCGCACGCCGCGGGCGAGGTGCAGGAAATAACGCTCGACGTACGCCGGTTCGCCGGTGAAGCGCGCCCGCAGATCTTCCCGTTGCGTGGCCACGCCCACCGGACAGGTGTTGAGGTGACACTGGCGCGCCATGATGCAGCCAACCGCGATGGCCGCCATCGTGCCGAAGCCAAACTCCTCCGCGCCCAGCAGGGCGGCGATCACCACGTCGCGCGCCGACTTCAGGCCGCCGTCCGTTCGCACGCGAATGCGATCCCGCAGGTCGTTGCGCACCAGCACGCGCTGAGTCTCACTGAGACCGATCTCCCACGGCACGCCGGCATTCTTGATGGAACTGAGCGGCGAGGCTCCGGTGCCGCCGTCGTGTCCGCTGATGAGCACATAGTCCGCGTAGGCCTTGGCCACGCCCGCCGCGATGGTTCCCACTCCGGATTCCGCGACCAGCTTCACGCCAATCGCCGCCCGGGGATTGACTTCCTTGAGGTCGTAGATGAGTTGCGACAGGTCCTCGATGCTGTAGATGTCGTGGTGCGGCGGCGGCGAGATCAGCGGGATTCCGGGCACCGTGAAGCGCAGCCCGGCGATGTACTCCGAGACTTTCGACGCTGGAATCTGGCCGCCTTCGCCGGGCTTGGAGCCCTGCGCCATCTTGATCTCCAGCTGCTCGGCCATCGCCAGGTATTGCGGCGTGACCCCGAACCTCGCCGACGCGACTTGCTTGATGCGGCTGTCCGGCCACTCGCCGGAGGCGTCGGGCGCGTACCACGTGGCGTCCTCGCCGCCTTCGCCCGTGTTGCTTCGGGCGCCGATGCGGTTCATGCCCTTGCTGATGGTGCTGTGAGCTTCCGGGCTCAGCGCGCCGATCGACATGGCCGTCGTGCAAAACCGCGGCAGCAGCGACTCCACCGGCTCCACCTCGTCCAAGGGAATGGGAGGACCGGCGGGCCGGAATCGGAGCAAGTCGCGAATCGCGTACGGCTCCCGCTCGTCAACGGCGCGGTCGAATGTCTCGAAATCAGCCGGGTCGTCCGTCTGCACCGCCCGCTGCAGCGCCTTGACCAGCGTGGGGTTGGCCGCATGGAACTCTCCGTTCCTGCGAAACCGTGCCCAGCCCGTATCGGGCAATCGCTGGTCGGGTTGGCTGAACGCCGCCGCGTGCCTCGCCAGCACGTCTTCGGCGATTTGCACCGCGCCGACGCCACCAATGGTCGACGGTGTGCCCGGTAGGCAGCGCTCGACCAGCTCCGGCGCGAGTCCGACAGCCTCGAAGATCTGCGCGCCGCGATAGCTGCTGAGCGTGGAGATGCCCATCTTCGACATCACTTTGCGGATGCCCGCTTCGGCCGTGATCACGAAGTTGTCCGCACCGGACTGAGTGGCCTGTCCGTCGGTGATGAGCGCCTCGGCGCTCTGCAGGGCCAGCCAGGGGCACACCGCGCTGGCGCCGTACCCCAGCAACGCGCAGAAGTGATGCACGTCCCACACCTGCCCGCTGGAGACGATGATGTCGGCGCGCATGCGGCGACCGGCCGCGATCAAGGCGTGATGGATCGCGCCGACGGCCAGCAGGATCGGAATCGGCGCGCGTTCGGCGTCGACGGCCTCGTCGGTCAGGATCAGCAGATGGCCCCCGCGGTCCACGACGCTCACGGCTTCGCGGCAGACGGCGTCGATCGCGTCGGCCAGCGCATCCGGGCCCTCGCGTGCCGGAAAGGTGACGTCCACGCGCGCCGTGCGAAACGCCGGATCGGTGAGCGACTCGATGGCCGCAAGGTCGTCCGGCCGGATCACGGGTGAGCGCAGATGGACAAGATGCGCTGCCTCCGGCACCTCGCTGAGCAGACTGGCGCGCGGTCCCATGCGCACGTCCAGCGACATCACCAGCGACTCGCGCAGCGGGTCGATGGGCGGATTCGTCACTTGCGCGAAGCGCTGCTTGATGTAGCCGAACACGCTCGGACCGGTTCCCGAAAGCACCGCCAGCGGCGCGTCGTTACCCATCGAGAACACGGGATCGAGGCCCTCGCGCGCCATCGGATCGAGGATGTGAGTCAGGTCTTCGCGCGTGAATCCATAGGCATGCTGATATTGCGTGAGCGTGCCGTTGGCCAGAGCGGTCGCCGCGCCGTCGCCGTTCGCCGCGTCCGGCGCGGTTGTAAGCGAGGCAAGGTCGATCAGGTGCTCGGCCAGCCAGTCCCCGTAGGGCGCTTGAGTCGCGATGCTCTGCTTGGCTTCGTCGTTGTGCAGCAGCCGTCCGCGCTCGGTGTCGACGGCAATGATTTGCCCCGGCCCGAGCCGGCCCTTCTCCACCACGCGCTCCGCGTCGATGTCCAGCACGCCAACTTCCGACGCCACGCAAATCGTCCCGTCGTCCGTGATCACGTACCGCGACGGACGGAGGCCGTTCCGGTCCAGAGCCGCGCAGACCCAGCGACCGTCGCTGAAGGCAAGGGCCGCGGGTCCGTCCCAGGGCTCGGTGAGACACCGGTGGTAGTCGTAGAAGTCCCGCAGCGTGCGGGGCATTTCCTCCATGTGCTCCCACGCCTCGGGGACCAGCATCATGGCGGCGTGGACGATGGAGCGACCGCCGGCGACCAGGAACTCCAAGGTGTGGTCCAGGCTGTAGGAATCGGATCCCCGGTCGTCGGTCACCGGCAGCAGCGTGGGCAGGTCGCGCCCCCACAGCTCGCTGGTCAGCGCAGCCGCCCGCGCGGCCATCCAGTTGCGATTCCCGTCCAGGGTGTTGATTTCGCCGTTGTGCGCCAGCATGCGAAACGGTTGGGCCAGCTGCCAGGTCGGATGGGTGTTGGTGCTGTAGCGCTGGTGAAACACCGCCAGCGACGATGTGAAGCGCGGGTCGCTCAGGTCCGGGTAGAAGTGCCCCAGTTCGGCGCCGACGACCAATCCCTTGTAGACAATCGTCCGAGAGGACATGGACACCACATAGCTCGTCTCGATCGCCTCCCGCGCCGCGCGACCGGTGAGCTCGCGCCGCGCCAGGTAGAGCCGGCGCTCGAACTCGTCGGCGCATGGGATCGAGGGGCCTCGCACGAGCAGGGCTTGCTGGATGTCGGGCCGGTCAGCGTAGGCCCCGGCGCCGAGCACGGAGGTATCGACCGGCACCTGGCGCCAGCCGACGACCCGAATCCCGCGGTCGCCGCAGATTTCTTCCGCCAGCGTGCGGAAGCGCCGTGCGCCGTGGGGGCTGCGGTTGTCGAGGAACACCATCGCCACCGCGATGTCCGCGGGATCGACGGTGCGCTCGCCGAAGCTTCGGATTTGCGCGGCAAAAAACTCCCGCGGCAGCTGCGTGAGCACGCCGGCGCCGTCACCCGTCTTGCGGTCCGCGGCTATCGCGCCGCGGTGGCCCAGCCGGGAAACGGCCTGCACCGCCTGCTGCACCGTGCGATGCGACCGCCGGCCCTGGACGTCCGCGATGAAACCGACGCCGCAGGCATCGTGCTCGGCCCATGGGCCGGGCGGCCGCGGGGTGCGGTCGCCAGTGGTAAGAGGTCCGGTCGGGTGCATGACGTTGGGGGTACGGTCAGCTAGCGCGAAGGCACGGGCCTAGCAGGAGCGCGGCTCGATGCATATACAGCGATCCCTCCTGCTGACGTATCGGTGTCATCGTCAAAATTCGACCACTTTGGACCCGATGCAAGGCGCGTTGCCCGGATAGCCCTGCGGCCGCGTGGCGAAAAGGCGCACAGTGCCCGCCACGATAGGCGCATCGTACCGCAGAGGTGGCGGAATGTGAGGCCATCCTCAAGGCCGATTGCCCCTGTAGTAGCATCGCCGGCGGCGTAAGTCTCGGGCCAGCCTGTGTTTCGCACCCTATTGATCATCGCCATCATCACCACCGTGCCGCTGCTGATTTACGGCGGTCTGCGGCGGCGCCTCGCCTACACCATCTCCGTCACCATCACCGTGTACCTCATTCTGATCGGCGTGCGGTACCTCCACGGCTTCGTGTTCTTTCGCGAGGAACTCTCCAACGTCATCGGCATCGTCGCGGTGATGGCGCTCATTGGAGTTGCCGGCTACGTCGCCGTGCGCTATTACAGCGACCGCGCGGTGGCCCGAAAGCTCAAGGAACGACGGCAGCGGCCCGAGGCGCATCGCACGCTCGTCGACAACGTACGGCGGAGGCTCAACCTGTGAGGATTCGCAATCCCGATTCAACCGCAGCAGCAAGGAGAACAACGTGGCGCTGACCATCAACGAGACGCCGGTGCATTGGGACGACGTCGCCCCGCCGGCCCGCCTGCCGCCGTGGATGGAAGTCGTGTGGATCGCCGTGCCGCGGTACTCCCGGCGCTTGTGGTTTCTCTCGAAGACCGGCGCGAGCTGGCAGCAGCGGCAGCGCGAGGAGATCGTGCGCAAGGGTCGGGAAATCCTGTTTGCGGAGCGTGACGCCACGGCCGACGTGGTCGTCGGCGACGCCTAGCGGCCCACATGGACCTGCACCTGACGGGGCTTGCCGCCGCCGTCACCGGCGGCAGCGAGGGCATCGGACGGGCTATCGCGGCCACCCTGGCGGCCGAGGGCTGCCACGTGGCCATTGGCGCGCGACGCCTCGAACCGCTCCAGCTGGCGGCAGAGGAGATACGCGCCGCCACTGGACGCCGCGTCGAGCCGCTGCCGCTGGACGTCACCGACGCCCGGCAGGCGCGCGATTTTGTGCAAACCGCGGCCCAACGGCTCGGCCGCCTGGACATCCTCGTCAACAACGCCGGTACGTCTGCCGCGGCGCCGTTCGAGGACGTCGACGATGCAGCCTGGGAGGCCGATCTGCAGCTCAAGGTCTACGGCGCCATCCGCTGCACGCGCGCGGCCATCCCGCATCTCCGCGCCGCCGGTGGCGGCGCCATCGTCAACATCACCACCGTCGGCGGCAAGCAGCCGGGTGAGGCGTCGGTGCCGACCACGGTGAGCCGCGCTGCGGGCATCGGGCTCACCAAGGCGCTGTCCAAGGACCTCGCTGCCGACCGAATTCGCGTCAACACCGTCATGCTGGGTTCGATTCGGAGCATGCAGTGGGAGCGCCGCTGGCGCAGTGGATCGACGAACGTCTCGCTCGAGGATTACTACGCCACCATGGGGACCGATATCCCGCTCGGGCGGATCGGTCGCGCCGAGGAGGTCGCCGACCTGGTGGCGTTTCTCGTGTCGCCGCGCGCCGCCTACATTACGGGGACCGCGGTCGCCATCGACGGCGGCAAGGGCGACGTCATCTAGCCGCCGATTCGCCCATCAGAAGCCGGCTTCGACGTCCACCACATTCTCGAGCGCCTCGCCCGCCTTGAAGCGGTGCAGGTTGCTCGCGAAGAACTCGCGGATTCGGACCACGCGCAGGGGCGATGCGCCGCCGTTGTGCGGCGTGATCATCACGTTGGGAAAGCCCCAGATCGGGTGATCGGGCGGCGGTGGTTCCTGGTCGAGCACGTCGAGGCCCGCGCCGCGCAGCTTGCCGCCGCGCAGCGCCTCGACGAGCGCCGGCGTGTCCACCACCGCGCCGCGCGAGATGTTGATCAGATAGGCGCCGTCGGGCAGCAAATCGAAGACGCTCTTGTCAATCAGACGCTGGGTCGCGGCCGTGCTGGGGCAGCAGATCGCCAGAATGTCGGTCTCGGGCAGCATGCCGGGCATCTCGCTCACCAGCCGCACCTCGCGGATGTAGTCGTCCGGCTCCTGCGGGTAAATGTCAACGGCGCGCACCTCGACCTCGAGGCCGTCCAGCCGTCGGGCCAGCGCGCGGCCAATCCCGCCCGCGCCGACCACCAGCGCCCGCTTGCCCGTGAGCTCGTCCACCTCAATCGACGGATCCCAGCGATGCTCCTGCTGGGCCAGCACCGCCGGCGCAATGCCGCGCGAAAGGCCGGTGAGCAGGGCGATGCCGGTCTCGGCCACGTGGCTGCCCAACACAACCTTCACGTTGGTCATCACCAGGTCGCGTTCCTCGAGGCCCGGAGATTTCAGGAATTCCTCGACGCCGGCCGAGAAGAACTGAACCCAGCGCACGTTCGGCGCCGCGTCGAGGACGCCGGGGCCGAGCGGCCGCCCGGAACCGATCACCTCCGCGTCGCTCAAACTGGGAAATGACGCGTCAAGTTCGGCGGTCCAGGCGAACTGGTCCTCCGGAAACTCGGCCCGCATGGGGTCCCAGTCGGCGCTTGTGCCCATCGGGTAGTTGATCACAACGTTCAAGGCTTCCTCGGTTTCTCCGGCGCTGCGGCGCACGCGCGCCAGTGTAGGCGGCCGCCGCTGGGGCCACTGCTAGACTTCGCCGCGTTCCATCCCGAGGGCGCCCCGCTGCATTCCGACCCCGTTCACCGCGATTCGCGCAGCCTGCCCTCGGGCGTGTTGGAGCTATCCGCCGATGCGGTGCGTTGGACCTGCGATCCCGACACGCTGAGCTTCGAGTCCACCGCGGAGCTCGAGCGGCCGGACGCGCTGATCGGTCAGGAGCGTGCCGAGCGATCGCTGGAATTTGGCGTCGACATCCGCAGCCCCGGATTCAACATCTTCGCCATGGGGCTTCCGGGCACCGGGCGCACGTCCATGATCTTCGAGCGGCTTCGCGCCGTGGCGGACGGCCGCCCCACGCCGCCCGATTGGTGCTACGTCCATAACTTCGACGAGCCGCACCGCCCCCGGGCGCTGCGTCTGCCGTCGGGCGCGGCGCCCGAGTTTCGCCGGCATATGGCCGATCTGGTGGCGGCGCTCCAAATCGAGATGGCGCGCGCCTTCGCCACCGACGAATACGAGGCGCAGCGGCGCGGCATTGCTCAGCGGGAACAGGCGGAGCGGCAGGCGGCGCTGCAGGGCCTGAACCGTCAAGCCCAAGCGGCGGGCCATGCGATCGTCCAGACGCCGGTGGGTCTCAGCGTGGCTGCGGTGCGCGACGGCCAGCCGCTTGCGCCGGAGGCGCTGCAGCAACTGCCGGAGTCCGAGCGCACCGCCATCCACCAAGCGCGGCAAGTTCTCGCCGATGCCCTGGCGGACATCATGCGGGCGCTGCGCCGGCGGCAACGCCAGGCGCGTGACCAGCTGCACGCGCTCAACGTCGACGTGGCCCGCAGCGTCGTTCAGCCGCTGCTCGAAGATTTGCGTGAGGCCTACCGGAGCCACGATGACGTCACGGCCTACCTGCTCGCGGTCGAACAGCACGCGACCGAGAACTTCGAAGTCTTCCGTGAGAGCGAGGAAAGCGACGCGACGCCGGACCTCGCGGCTCGACACTGGGCCGATCCCCTCCTGCCCTATCAGGTCAACGTGCTCGTAACCCATGCCCCCGACAGCGGGGCGCCGTTGGTCCGAGAGGGACACCCCACCTACCCCAACCTCTTCGGCCAGATCGAGCAGCGCCAGACCATGGGGGTCGTCACCACCGACTTCACCGTGATCAAGCCCGGCGCGCTCCACGCTGCGAACGGCGGGTTCCTAGTCGTGCAAGCAGAGGACATCCTCCCCAACGCTGCCGCCTATGACGGGCTCAAGCGGGCGCTGCGCGATCAGGTGATCCGCATCGAGACCGCGGCGGAGGGCTTCGGGTTGGCCCCTCCGGCGCGTCTCGATCCCGAACCCATTCCGCTGGACGTCAAGGTCGCGCTGGTGGGCGCGCCCTGGGTCTACTACCTGCTCCACGACGTAGATCCCGACTTTGGCGACCTATTCAAAGTGAGAGCTGAATTCGACACCGAGATCGAGCTCAACGACGCCAATATGAACCGCTACGCCCGGTTCATCGCCGCCCGCTGTCACGACGAGGACTTGCCGCACTTCGACCGCACGGCCGTCGCGCGCGTGGTCGAGGAAGGCGTGCGTTTGGCACAGGACCGCCGCCGGCTCTCGACCCGGTTTGGCGACCTCAGCGACATCATCAGGGAAGCCGGGCACTGGGCGCGCCGGGCGGGCGCCGACGTGGTCGGCGAGGAGCATGTCTGGTCGTCGATCGACGAGCGCATCCGCCGCAGCAACCTCACCGAGGAGAAGATCCGCGACCGGATCGCCGACGGCACCGTGATGGTGGAGATCGAAGGCGCGGCGGTCGGGCAGGTCAACGGACTGTCCGTCGTCGGCCTGGGCGGCCACGAGTTTGGCCAGGTGCATCGGATTTCGGCGCGCACCTACCCCGGACGCGACGGCGTGCTCAGCATCGATCGCGAGGCCAAGCTCACCGGGCCCATCCACGACAAGGGCGCCATGATCCTCTCGGGATTCGTGAGCGGGAGCTTTGGGATCGAGGGGCCGCTGAGCCTCAGCGCCACCCTGGTCTTCGAGCAGTCCTACGACGGCATCGAAGGCGACAGCGCGTCCTCGGCGGAGCTCTACGCGTTGCTCTCGAGCCTCAGCGGCCTGCCGCTGCGGCAGGACGTGGCCGTGACGGGATCGGTCAACCAACACGGCCAGGTCCAGGCCGTCGGCGGCGTCACCCAGAAGGTCGAGGGGTTCTTCGATCTCTGCCGTGAGCGCGGGCTCACCGGCGCGCAGGGCGTGTTGCTGCCGGCCGCCAACGCCAGGCACCTCACGCTGCGCTGGGACGTGTCCAAGGCCATCGACGCCGGACGTTTCCACGTCTACACCACGGATACGATCGGCGGCGGCATCGAGCTGCTCACGGGCGTGCCCGCCGGGACCGCCGGCGCGAGCATGCGCTATCACCCGGACTCGGTCTTCGGCCTGGTGCAAGCGCGCTTGGCCCTGTTCAGCCGGCGCTGGCACGACGGCCCCGCCCGATAGGGATCGTCCGAATCGGTCGATGAAGGCTGTCTAAATCCGATTGCTTCGAGCTATCCGTAGGGACTATCGAAGGGATTGCGACACACGCAGGCCGACTTCTCGTTGAGCATTCACCGGTTCTCCAACCACTTGACCAGCGGATTCCCGGCGCTACGTGCGTATCTTCACCTTCGGCGCCACCCCTGGGGGTATACTTGCCGTTCATCGCCAGGCGGCATGGTGCGCGCCGCGAGCGACGCGCCATAGGCCACGCTCGGGGGGAGACGCCGGCATGGGCATGACGATCGACTCCGACATACGACGACGCGCCGCCGCCAGGCGGAGCCCGATGACCTTCGTGCGCGAGAACTGGCGCGCGATCACCCTCTACCTGGTCATCACGGGTGTGCTGCTGCTGGGGCTCACGCAGGCCACCGAGATCACGGTCGGGATCCTGCAATTCATCGCGCAGCTGCTCTTCGCGATGATGTTCCTGATCGTCCAGTTCGGCGCCCTGTTCTACATCCTGGGACGGGGCCGGACCTATTGGGTGCAACCGGGCGAAACCGGAGTGTGGTTCTCGGACTACCGCGGCAACGATCAGATCCTGGAGGTCGCGCGGCGCGTGGTGACGCTGCTGCGCGGGGTGCGCGAGTTCAAGCGCATGGGCGGTGAGACCATCCGCGGGCTGCTGCTCGAGGGGCCGCCGGGCACCGGCAAGAGCTATCTGGCGCAGGTGATGGCCAGCGAGGCCGGGCTGCCATTCGGCTACCTTTCGGCCCCGAGCCTGCAGGCGATGTTCATCGGCATCGGCCCGCTGCGCGTCCGCATGCTCTACGGCAAGGCCCGCAAGCTGGCCCGGCGGCATGGCGGCTGCATCGTCTTTATCGATGAGATCGACGCCATCGGCACCTCCCGCACCAGCCAGATGGGCGGGGGCATGGGCATGGGCATGATGGGCGGCATGATGGGCGGCGGCGGTTTGGGCTTGCTCAACGAGCTGCTGCTGCAGATGGACCCGCCCAACTTCGACAACGGCATGTTCTCGAGGATTCTGCGAACGCTCGGCCTCAGGAAGAGCCGTGCCATGCCGCCGCCGGTGCTCACCGTCGGTGCCACCAATATCGCCTCAGTGCTTGACCAGGCGCTGCTGCGGCCCGGCCGCTTCGATCGCAAGATTCACGTCGATAAGCCCGACTTCGAGGGCCGCAAGGACATCATCGAGTACTACCTGGCGAAGGTGCGGCACGAAGAGATGCCCATCGACCGCATGGGCAACGACACGATCGATTACACCCCGGTCGCGATCAAATACGTCATCAACGAGGCCGTGATTCACGCGCACTTCGACGGCCGCGACGCCATCTCCTACGCGGACTTCTCACGCGCGCGTGAGAACCACGAATGGGGTCTGCGCGAGCCGATTCGCGGCCTCACGCAGGAAGACCGCCGCCGCCTCGCCTACCACGAGGCTGGGCACGCCATCGCCCAGGTCAAGCTCAAGCACTGGGAGCGGCTCACCAAGGTCACCATCATCCGGCACGGCAGCGCGCTCGGCTTGGCGGCTTACAAGCCGGTCGAGGAGAAGCGCGTGCTGGTGCGCGAGGAGCTGCTCGCCAGCATTCAGGTATCGCTGGCCAGCCGCGCGGCGGAAGAGCTGTTCATTGGTTCCCCAACCGTCGGCGTGACGTCCGACTTCGCGCACGCCACGCACATGGCCTTCCACATGCTCAGCGTGTGGGGCATGGACGGCAGCTTTTACTCGACCCTGCCGTTCGGCCCGGCCGTGTCCGCCACCGCACCCGATATGAAGCGCAAGATCGATCAGATCCTGGACCAGGAGTACCGCAAGGTGAAGGCCCTGCTCACGCAGTATTCCGGCGCCATGCACGACCTGGCGCAGCTGCTCATCGATCAGGACGAGGTGGACGGACAGGACGTTGAGGACCTGGTCACGCGCTACGACGAGATGATCGCCGCCGGCGACGAGCCCAAGGCCCTGCCCGAGCCGCCCGTGCTGGTCACGGCCGCCGTGGCCGCGCCGGAGCCCTACGTCTTCGGCAACGACGACGCCTCGAATGGCGCGAGTGGTTCGAACGGCTCCTCCTCGGACAACGGGGCGCCAAGCGAGGAACGCGGGTCCGACTAGGTCTCGACTAGGACCGGTCGTGGGCGGGTTCGGTGGAGCACGTCCGGTGGCCCAGGCTGCGTGCAGCCTGGGACATGCACCCCACCGCGCCCGACCGGGCTTCTAGCCCCTCGCGCGATGCTCCCACCGCAGCCGGCCGTTCGGCGGGCCGTTCCATCGGGGTGCGTGCTCACGCAGGAATCCCACCATTTCTCCCAGCTCGCCAATCGCCCCTTCGATCAACGCCTCGCCGGCCTCGCGCGTGCCGCGGGTCGCGTCGCCCAGCGCGCCGTTGCGGGTTCGCGCGCCTTCGGGATTCGGCCATTCCAGGTCAAATTCGGTCAGCTTCATGCGGAAGGCGTCGAATCGATCGTCCATCTCGGCCCGGACCAGCACGCGTTCGCGCACGAGCGTTGGGTCTAGGTAGTAGGAATACGACGTCTCGAACTCGTCAGCGTGCCCGGTCGGCAGGTCCCCGCGGATCGGATCGCGCGCCTCCTCGGGATCGAGCATGTAGTGCGAAACCGCGCCCACGAAGTCGACGTCCAGCCGCATGCCGAAGTCCTGGATGGCGGCCCCGGCCAGCGCGTTGTTGCCGCCGTGGCCGTTCACCAGCAGAAACCGGCGCAGGCCGTGGTGAACCAGGCTGTTGATCACGTCCTCCAGCAGGTCGAGGAAGGTCTCCGGGCGCAGCGTCATGCTGCCGGGAAAGTTCATGTGGTGATCGGAGATGCCCCACGGAATCGCCGGCACCGACAGCAGGTGCGGCCGCAGCCGCTCGGCGGCAAGCTCGCAGAACGCCTGCGCAATCAGGTGGTCCTGCCCCAGCCCCAGGTTCGGACCGTGCTGCTCGGTGGAGCCGATCGGAATGAGCACCAGCTCGATGTCGTCCAGCACCGACGCAAGTTCGGGCCACGACTGCTGCGCAAGGACCATGGGCGGCTGCGACGCGGTGGTCATGCGCCGCCCGTCCCGTCGCGCCACCGCAGAAGCCGCCCCTGGGCGAGCAGGTCGTCCGGCGCTTCGAGCAGCTGTCGGATCAGCTCGTCGGTGCGCCGCTCGATCGCCTCGATCATCTCGTGACCGTCCGCCGCGGTCGCCAAGCGCGCATCGCCGACCGCGCCATTGGCGGTGAAGTCGGAGAAATCGGTGTTCATGCGGATGCCGCGACGCCAGAATCGATTTCGCGGCGAACGCAGGCCGCCGCGCAGGGCGGCGGCTTCCAGCGCGCCGGTCTTCACCCGGTCGGGCCGCACCGCCAGCAACTCCGCCGTCTCCAATTCGTCGGCGTGGCCCGACGTATCCGACTGCACGATGCGCTTGGCGAGCGCGTCGTCTTCCAGGTCATAGAGCGATATGCCGGCCATGAAGCGCACCGGCAGACGCGCGGGCAAGGTTTGCAGCGCCAGGATGAGAGCGGACTCGTTGCCGGTGTGCCAGTTGGTGAAGAGGAAAGAATCGAACCCGTGATGCAGCAGCGAGGCCACGTTGTCCTCGATCACGTGCAGATAGGTTTGCGGGCGCAGCGTGACCGTGCCGGGAAAGCCCATGTGATAGGCCGACATGCCGTAGGGAATGGTCGGCGCGACGAGAATCTGAGGGTGAAAGCGCTCCGCCAGGCGCAGCGTCAGGTCCTCCGCGATGACGAGATCGGTGTCGAGCGAGGTATTCGGTCCGTGCTGCTCGATGGACCCCAGGGGGATTGCGACCAGCCGCACCCCGTCGCGCGCCGCCTTGACCTCGGGCCAGGTCATGTGGGTCAGTCGCAGCGGACGTGGAAGGTCAGTCATGCACGGGGGGTGGCGGCGAGCGACGGCTATCATAACCTTGGCCTGACAGGCGAGCCGTGGGTCACGTCGCTCCGTATCAGGCGCACTCCCCCCCGCCTCCGCTCGGTCGTCTCCCCATCGGCGGAGAGTGATCCGGCCCCTCTCCTTGATGGGAGTAAGGTCCGGACGCGCTCCCGCGGCAAGAGTGATGTCCGTTCCTTGCTCCCGCAGCGGGATTGCGATCCGGTCCCGCTCCCGCCGTCGGGTTACGATCCGATTCCCTCTCCCTCGATGGGAGAGGGTGAGGGTGAGGGTGAATGCGAGCAAAGCTTGCGCAGGTCGGATGCCGAAGCAAGCACGGTGACCCACAAAGGACAGGTGGGCCGCGCCGTTGATTCTGGCTGTCGACATCGGCAATACCGACGTAACGTGCGGCGTCATCGACGACGCCACGGTCCGAGCCCGCTGGGCATTGCACAGCGACCTCAATCGCACCGAGCACGAGTTCGCCGACTTGGTGCGAGCCATGCTGGCTTACGTCGATGCCGGCCCGATCGTTGGCGCCGTCGTTGGCTCCGTGGTTCCGGCACTCACCCCGCGCATCAGCGAGGCTCTGTCCGTGGTCACTGCGACGCCGCCCCTCGTCGTGCGCGCCGAAGCGGTGCCGGGAATCCGGCTGCGCGTCGATGAACCGGCGCAGGTGGGCGTCGACCGCGTGGCCAACGCCGTCGCCGCGCGCGAGGAGGTCGGAGCACCGGTCATCGTCGCCGACCTCGGCAGCGTCACCACCTTCGACGTCGTCGACGCCCAGGGCGACCTGCGCGGCGTCGTCATCGCGCCCGGCATCCGGGCGCTTGGCGAGGCGCTCACGGCCTCAGGGGCACAATTGCCGAAGATTGACATCGAACGACCCGAGGGGCTCGTGGGTCGCAACACGATCGATGCCATGCGCGCCGGCGTCTATTGGGGGTACGTGGAGCTCGTGCGCGGCGTGATCGGTCGGCTCACGGCCGAGCCCGGCGGACCCTGGAAGGTCGTCGCCACCGGCGGTCTGGCGGCCAGGCTTGCCGCGGACGTGGGGGGATTCGAGCGGGTGGACGCCGACCTCACGCTGAAGGGGCTGGCCCGCATTCACCAAGTGATGACGGGCGAATGAGCGTGCTGGCGGGCGCACGGGTCGTCCTCGGCGTCACCGGCAGCATTGCCGCCTACAAGGCGGCGGAGCTGGCCAGCGCGCTCACGCAGGCCGGCGCGCATGTGGACGCGGCGCTCTCGCGGGGCGCCGAGCAATTCGTCGCCCCAATGACGTTCGAGGCGCTCACCCAGCGCCTGGTCGTCACGGCGGACACGCCAATGACGCCCGAGCATCGCATCGCCCACGTTGAGCTGGGCCGCGCGGCCGATGTCGTGATCATCGCGCCGGCCACCGCGACCGCCATTGCGCGTCTGGCGCTCGGTTTGGCCGAGGACGTCGTCACGGAGATCGCGCTGGTCAGCGCGGCTCCGGTGGTGGTCGCGCCCGCGATGGAGCCCGGCATGTTGGCGCATCCGGCCACGAAAGCCAATCTCGACGCCCTGCGCGGTCGCGGGGTGCACGTCGTCCCGCCGGACGAAGGACGGCTTGCGTCGGGTGCGACCGGGCCGGGCCGGTTGCCGCCTACCGAGACTCTCGTCGACGCCGTGCGGCTCGTGCTGGGGCGTTCGGGGCCGCTGGCGGGCCGCTCGATCGTGGTGTCGGCCGGGGGAACGCGCGAGTTCATGGACCCCGTGCGCTACATCGGGAACCGCGCCACGGGCCGGCAAGGCGTCGCGCTGGCGCGCGCCGCGGTCGAGCGCGGGGCGGACGTGCGGCTCGTGATTGGAGCGGCGGCCGTGGATCCGCCCTACGGCATCGCCGTCCAGCGCGTGGAGACTGCTGACGCCATGTTGCAGGCCCTGCAAGCCGCGACCCAGGACTGCGACGCCCTCATCATGAACGCCGCGGTGGGCGATTTCCGTCCGGCCAATCAAGCGGCGGGCAAGATCAAGCGCCGCGCCGGTGTGCCCACGGTGGCGTTGGTGGAGAACCCGAGCCTCTTGGCCGCGCTCAGCGGCGATTTCGTACGCGTGGCCTTCGCCGCGGAGACCGACGACCACGAAACCAACGCCCGGGCCAAGCTACACGAGCTCGCGCTCGACGCGATGGTGGTCAACGACGTGGCGTCCGCGGATCGGGGCTTCGCCGCCTCCACCAACGAGGTCACCATGCTCACGCGCGACGGTGGGCGCCGCGAGGTCTCGCTGCGGAGCAAGGCGGCGGTGGCCGACGCCGTGCTCGATCTGGTGCAGGAGCTGCTCGACGCGCAATAGCCGCCGGGACGACTCCACAGGAGGGCTTTGCGGATCCCTCCCGTCATTCCCGCGAAGCACGTCCCCGCGAAGGCGGGGAGCGGGAATCCAGCAGCCGCTGAACCTGTCAACCCACCAGAGCGGGCGCTTCACCAACCGCCCCTAGCGCGTTATTCAAGGTCATTCAGTGGACCATGCGCGATTGGCAGACCGCGTGCGTCCGCCTCCACGGGTCCGAAACACCCCCGTGATAGCCTGCGGCATGAGCGAGCGTCGCGCTGCCCGAGCGGAAACGGACCTCGACCAAGCCCGACTCATCGACGCCGACGACGTCAATCAGCCCGGCAGCCGCCGCCGGCGCGCGGCATCGTCACCGCTCCCATCCGCACCGGCTCCCGGTCCTTCGAGCGCCATGTGGATGCTGGTGGCCCTGGTCATGGGCGCGGCGATCGGCGCCGTGGCCGGCACCGTGGCGGCGCTCGTGATCTTCGGCTAGCCGCCTCGCGCCGATTGCCCGGCTAGGACTCGAACTCCGTCGCTCCGCCGGCCATTCCGGCCAACTGGCCCCACGACACCGGCACCTGCACCCCCACGGGCGCCCCGCGGTTGTTCACGTCGGGCACCGGCGCCAGCACGTAGCCATGGGCAATGCCGAAATCCAGGATCCGCCGCGTGAGTGCCACGTCCTGCGCGCAGTAGTCGATCACCCGCTGCCGGTCTTCCGGGCGCCCGGTCCGCCACAGCCGAACCGCTTCGGTGCCGTCCTCCAGCGTCTTCTCCTGACCGAACATCGTCCGCGCGATGTTCTGGAGACTCAGCCCGCGGCGGCGGCCGGTCACGCTCTGGATGGCCGCCAGGAGATCCAGGCTGCGTTCCCGCAGCGTGTCGACGGGGCCGTACGCCGTCATCACTTCGCAATCGAAGCGCAGCGAGTTGAAACCGACCACGTGGGGGAATCCTTCGAGATACTCGATGAGCGCGCCGGCCTCGGGCTCTTCCCAGGAACGCTGTGCGCCCTGGTCGTCGATGGTCACAGCCACCGCCAGACCGAAATCCCTGATGCGTCTCCAACCGCCCTGGACCTCGTAGCTCAGCCGCAGCGTCTCGACATCCCACACCACATAGCGCCGATCGGGCGCGGGTCTGGCGGGCATGGCAGGCATCCGCGCATTATGCGGGATCGCGCCGCCGCCTCATCCACTGAGTTGTGGCAGCGTTCCGCCATACTCCTGTCGTTCCGAGCGCAGCGAGGAACCTAAGGGGCAGGAACGGGGCAAGACTGCCGTGGGATCCTCACCGCGCCGGAGAGGGAAGCAAGCATCGCCCCACCCCAGTCATTCCGAGCGCAGCGAGGAATCTAAGGGGCCGGTACGAGGCAGTGACGCCGTCGATTCCTCACGGTCCTGGAGAAAAACAAGCAGCGCCCAGCCGAAGAAACTGCCCCCGAAGCTTCGGGCAAAGGCCTTGCCCAGCCCCGAGCCGCCTGATACGTTGGAGCCGAACCTGCTGTGCCTTGGTGCCGCAGGGGCCGAATTGCCAACGGCGTTGACGGGGAAGAGTAGGTCCCCCTCCAACCCTGAGCGAGCTGGAGATGGTGCGAGCCAGCGGGTTGTGGGTACCGAAGGTCGCCTCTGAGCCGGCCGGTCGATCCACAGGGAGGCCGGCCCGGTCGCCCACCGTTAGCGGGGCGCCGAGTGGTCCGGCGCGAGCCGGGCAATCGGGGTGGTACCGCGGGTTGAGCCCGTCCCCTGGGGACGGGCTTTTGTACGTGCTGAGGACAGGATGAACGATCACGTGACGGCAAGTCCGAGCAACGATTGCCGAGCCGCTCGCGCCGGCGAGCCGCTTGGTTGGGCGCTGCCTGTCGCGGTAGGCGGCGCGAACCGGCGGTAGCGCGCCGGTTCGCGGCTCACCCTCGATCCAGCAACTCTTCACCTCTCACAGGAGCACCCCCAATGACCGCCTCTGAATCCAACGGCTCGACCAACGGCGCCGTGCCCGCCCGTTCGGGCGGCCAGGTGATCTGCGAAGCCATCCTGGCCGAGGGCATCGACGTGATCTTCGGCATGCCCGGCGGCGCCTCGCTGCCGTTCTACGACTCGCTCTACCACTACCAGGACCGCATTCGCCACGTGCTGGCGCGCCATGAGCAGGGCGCCGGCTTCGCGGCCAACGGCTACGCGCGGGCCACCGGCAAGGTCGGCGTGGCCACCAGCACCTCGGGCCCCGGGGCCACCAACCTCGTCACCAGCATGGCCAACGACCACATGGACTCCGTGCCCGTGGTCTACATCACCGGACAGGTCGCGCGCCCGGCCATCGGCTCCGACGCCTTCCAGGAAACCGACATCACGGGCATCAGCATTCCCATCACCAAGCACAACTACCTGGTGATGCATGCCGACGAGCTGCCCCGCGTCATGGCCGAGGCCTTCTATCTGGCCAAGTCCGGCCGCCCGGGTCCGGTGGTGGTGGACGTGCCCAAGGACGTGTTTCTCGAAGAAACCACCGTTCCGGCGCCCGATCGGGTGAACCTGCGCGGCTACCGTCCCGTCCGCGCCGGCAACCTGAAGATGGTGCGCCGCGCGGCCGAGGTCATTAACGCTTCCGAACGGCCCATGATCATGGCCGGCCACGGCGTGGACATCTCCGGTGCCGCGCCCGAGCTCTTCGAGCTGGCGACGGGTGGCAACATCCCGGTGGTTACCACGCTTCACGGCGTCGGCGGGTTTCCGGAAACCCACCCGCTGTCCTTCGGCATGCTCGGCATGCACGGGCTGGCCTATGCCAACTTCGCCATGGGCGAGACCGACTGCATCATCGGGCTGGGCGTGCGCTTCGACGACCGCGCCGTGGGCAAGGTCGACGAGTTCGGCCCCAACGCCAAGGTCGTGCACATCGACGTCGACCCGGCGGAGATCGGCAAGGTGCTGGACACCGAGGTGCCGATCGTGGGCGACCTCAAGCTCACCCTGCAGGCCTTGATGCCGCTCATCGAGCGTCGCGAGCGGCGGCCGTGGATCGGCCAGCTCAATGAATGGCGCGAGAACCACCCGTCGCTCGACATTCCCGACAGCCCCGACTCGGTGCTGCCGCAGGAAGTCGTGCGGTCGATCTACGACGCGTCGGGCGGCGACGCGCGCGTAATCGCCGACGTGGGCCAGAACCAGATGTGGGCCTCGCAGCACTTCTGGTATGAGAAGCCGCGTCGCTTCTTCAGCGCCGGCGGCCTCGGCCCCATGGGCTACGCCCTGCCGGCGGCCATGGGCGTGCAGATGGGCGCGCCCGGCGAGCCCGTCTGGTGCGTCACCGGCGACGGCGGGCTGCTCATCAACATCCAGGAGTTCAACACGCTGGCCGCGGAGAAGATCCCGGTCAAGGTCGCCATCCTCAACAACGCCCACCTGGGCATGATTCGCCAGTGGCAGCAGTTCTTCTACGAAGGCCGCTACATGGGCGCGTTCCTCGACAATCCCGACTTCGCCAAGGTGGCTGAGGCCTTCGGCCTCCGCGGCGTCTCGGTGAGTTCGCGCGACGACCTGCACTCGGCCATCGCCGAGGCCCACGCCTACGACGGCCCGGTCGTGCTCGACGTGCACGTCGACCGGGTCGAGAACGTCTATCCCATGATCGTCCCCGGCACGGGCGTCCGCAGCGTGATCGAGGACCCGCGATGAACGGGACCAGCCGCAGCCACACGCTCGTGGCCATGGTGGCCGACCATCCCGGTGTGCTCACGCGCGTGGCGAGCATGTTCCGGCGACGCGGGTTCAACATCGCCAGCCTAGCCGTCGGCAATTGCGAGGAGCCGGGCTACTCCCGCATGACCATCGAGGTCCAGGGCACGGACGACGAGGTCAAGCAGTTCGAGAAGCAGCTCTACAAGCTGGTGGAGGTCATCACGGTCCGCGATCTCACCGACGTCTCCGCCGTGCAGACGGAGACCGCGCTGGTGCGCGTGCGCGTGTCCGCGGCGGACCGCCCCGTCCTGGCGGATATTGCCGGGATTTTTCGGGGCGAGATCGTCGACGTGGGGCGCGACTCCATGATTGTCCAGATCACCGGTGTTTCCGAGACAATCGACCGATTCCTGGACGTGATTGCCGAGTACGGCATCGACGAGTTGACGCGCACTGGCGTCGTCGCCATGGCGCGCGAGTCCAAAGCCTCGCGGAATGGGAGCGCACGTGGATAGCAAAGTTCTCTACGAGTCCGACATCGCCTCCGACGAGCTGGAGGGCAAGAAGGTCGCCGTGCTCGGCTACGGCAGCCAGGGGCACGCGCATGCGCTGAACCTGCGCGATTCCGGCGTCGACGTGGTGGTGGGCCTGCGGCCCGGCAGCTCCTCGCGCGAGCGCGCCGAGGACGCCGACCTGGTCGTGCTCGACACCGACGAGGCCGTCGCCGTCTCCGACGCCACCATGATCGCGCTGCCCGACCAGACCCAGGCCGAGGCGTTCGACACCCAGATTCGGCCCAACCTCAAGGCCGGGCAGGCGCTCATGTTCGCCCACGGCTTCAACATTCACTACGGCCAGATCATCCCGCCGCGGGAGATCGACGTGGTCATGGTGGCGCCCAAGGGTCCCGGCCACATCGTGCGCGACATGTTCGAGCAGGAAGTCGGCGTGCCCGCCCTGATCGCCGTGGCGCAGGATGCCACCGGCCGCGCCCGCGACGTGGCGTTGTCCTATGCCAAGGCCCTGGGCGCGGCGAAAGCCGGCCTCATCGAGACCACCTTCAAGGACGAGACGGAAACCGACC
>DAOUHO010000098.1:0-13783 GCA_034428595.1 Chloroflexota bacterium
CGAGGGCGAACGCAGTCGAATCATCGCCGAAGCTGAGGCCGAGGCTGAGTCCATCAAGCTTCGCGGGAACGCCGACGCCGACGCCATCCGCGCCCGGGGTGAGGCGGACGCCGACGCCACCAAGGCCCAGGGCCTTGCCGAGGCCCAGGCGATGGTCAAGAAGGCCGACGCCTGGAAGGAATATGGCCAGGCGGCCATGATCCAGCAGCTGTTCGACTCGCTGCCGGAAGTCGCCAGCGCGGTCGCGCAGCCGCTCGCCAAGACCGACAGCATCGTGGTGATCAGCAACGGCGGCGCCGAGGGGTCGGGCGCGGGGGCCAGCAAGGTCACTCAGGACGTGTCGGCCACCATCGCGCAGTTGCCGGCGCTGGTGGAGTCGCTCACGGGCGTCGATCTCATCAGCACGCTCAAGAACCTTCCCGGCATCGTGTCCGACCTGTCGGCCAACGGCGGTGACGCGGCTGCCGAGGAAGAAGAGACCTCAGAGGACGAGCAGTAGCCGAACGGTCGTCGGGCGGCGCAGGGTCGAGGGCCGGTGCCCCGCGTCCCTGCGCCGTCAAGTCTCGTGGCGTCGGGTAGGCGCTCGGTCGTCGGCCCCTCTGATGCAGCCCGTCGGTGATTGACCTTCCCGCCGACGGCGAGTCGACGCTTGCGACCGACCGTCTCGTGCTTGTGCCAATGTCGGTGAGCGACGCCGCGGAGCTGCATGCACTGCTTTGGTCCCCCGATGTCAACACAGGCACTGACGACGGACCGGCCGTCAGCCTTCAGGACGTCCGAGCGCGAATCCGCCGATGGGAGTGCCGGCGGTCGCCCGACGGTTCGGAGATCTGGCTCAACTGGACGCTGAGGCTGAAGGACGACCAAACCGTGGTCGGGCGCATGCAAGCGACCGTGACCGATCGGTGGGCCGACCTGGCATGGGTCATCGGGCGACGCTTTCGGAAACAGGGCTACGCGACCGAGGCGGGACGATGCATCGCCGTCTGGCTGCTGGAGTTCTACAACCTGAGAGAAGTTCGGGCGGCCATCCGCCCCGACAACTCGGCGTCCCAGCGAGTCGCGGCGAAAGTAGGCCTGCGTCGCGGTGGCGAACGGACCAGCGACGGCGACGAGGTGTGGTCCTACCGGCCGTGGGCATCACCCGACGACGGCTCCAACCGACCGGCCCGGCTCTTCGGCGCAATCCGATACGGCGGCGACGTCGGTCCTAGCCGACTCTCCGTGTGTCAACGCCAGCGCGTGTCTCTCGCCCGTCCGGGTTCGTCCGACTAGGTGCTGCAACGACTCGCATCATCGACGGCACTTCCGAGATTCTCGTAACGGATTGGTCGAGATCCGATCCGCCGCAGCGAACCTATACGTACGGACTTCTGGTCGCCGAAGTGTTGCTCAAGAGCAGCGGCGGATACGACATAGAAATCCCATTGTGAGACGTTCAGAGGGTCTATTTCTTCAACGGGATCGCTAGCTCGGTGGGCATGCAAACAGAATATGTAGACATCCGAGGAGCGCGTTGGACTGTCAGAAAACTGATCAGTTTTTGGGTCAAAAGCGAGCGTCTTCGCTATATCGAAGGTTGGCGTCGATTCCTTTGTCTGTTTCCAATACTGCACATACGCCGCGGATTTAACTTCGATCTTGATTCCGCGGGAACTTATGAGATCGTAGTTGCCCCACGCGTCCCGTGTCCCACTGATTACAGAGGCATCGCCGACAGCAATCCCAACGATGTATTCGGCCACCACGGCTCTCTGGGTGTTCGCGACTAGGTCGGACCCCATCCATTGCCAGAATTGCAGAAGGTCAGGGGACCCTTCGACCGGTTGTCCGTCCGCGTGTAGACGCTCGCATCCAGTCCGCCTGCAGGGAGGAATCTGCTGCAACGACATGACAAGTCCCCGGACGCATGGATCGCGGCAAGTCTACGCAGGTGTTGGCTCGAAGTGGGCGATCCGACCTTACAGGCGCGGAGTGTCCGGTCAGTCTAAGGCTCAACCTTCCTCGCCACGTCGCCCACCCGAATCGTCCCCGACTGGACCACGCGTGTGTTGATGCCGCGCATCCGCATCTGCCGTCCCATCGACGTGCTGATGAATCGCAGCCCGTCTTGTCCGAACCGTTCGGCGAACTTCCGGCAGCCCGTATGCGGTTCCTTGGAGATTTCGATCACCGCGGACCCAATCGAGAGCCGCGCGCCCGCCGGCAGGTTTTCCTCGCTCATGTCGATGTCAATCACGAGCTGATCGCCGGCCAGCGGCCAGCGCTCCTCGGACTGCGCGAGAAGGCTGAGCAGACGGGAGTTGATGATCGTGATCTGCGCGGCGATATTCGGACCGCCGGTGGGCGTAACCGTGCTGCCGCGATCCTTCCAGCTGTCCCCGACCAGGCCGACGGCAACGTCGAGTTCGCCCTCGGCGATCACCTCGCGCGCATCGACTTCGGGTCGTCGCACGATCATGCGCACGGGACCGCCGTCCGCCGGAGACTCCCGAATATGGTCGAGGCCGGCTTCCAACTCTTCCAGGGTCGCGTGCTGCACCGTGCCGACTGAATCTCCCACCTTGGTCTCCTCTGTTTCCGCGGACGAGTCTCTAGAGGCGTTTCCGGCCGCTCGGACTTGCCCGGCGCGCGATCCGGCGGCGGTCGGTCAGCCCGCTAGCAGCCCTGCGTCCACATGCTCACGTTCGGCAGACAGCCCTCGATGGCCTTGAGTTCCCTGATCGCGACCGGCTCCTGCGCGTTCTCGATCTTCGTCAGCGTGGTTTCCGACGGGGGGTGGTCGACCTTGAGATGGCCAAAGATCGTGTGGTCACCAGAGATCGCGTCGCTCTCGGCCGGATCGCCCAGGAGAATGTAGAACCGCGATCCGTTGGAGTTGTCGGACCCGTTGGGCGCCAACACCAGGTGGCCGCGCTCGTAGGGCCGTTGCGGCCCCTCGAGCTCGAAGGTGTATCCCGGACCGCCCGTGCCGGTGCCCGTTGGATCGCCGGTTTCGGCGAGCACGCCCGGAAGCACGCGATAGAACTCCATGCCGGTGTAGAACCCCTCGTTAATCAGGAACGTGAAGCTGTTGACCGCCAGCGGCGCTTCCTCGGGCAGCAGGATGAACGTCATGCGCCCGACGTCGGTGGTGACGATGACGCTATAGGGCCGGAGCGGGTCGATTCCCATCTCCGGGTAGGCCTCGTACGTTTGAGGCCCGTCGGACTCGCCTTCACCGCAGGCGACCACGACCGTCGCGATTGCCAGCGCCAGTGCAACGACGACCATTCGCCGCATCATCTTCTTCCTCCGTGCGTCGTCACCAGCCCACCGCCTATTCTGCCGCGCCCGCTGCCCGATTGCCACGGGGGCGTAAGCCAAGCTCGCCGCTGCCGGCGACGAGCCGCTCGACGATCCGGCTCACAACCGCATCCGCGGCAACGTCGACGGCTACCTGATTCGCCGTCCGCCCCGTTCTGGCGTAGTCCGTGGTGGACCGCATTTCGCCGCGTGCGTCGCCGTCGCCCGTATCCACCGTGAGCGGGTGCGACTCCATGGTGAAGAGCTCCGGCCAAAGCAACGTGGCCACCGCCGCCGGGTCGTGCAGCAGCAGCTTGCCGCCGCGCCCCGTGAACTGCTCGGCGCGGGCGCGGCGGATGAGCTCGCCCAGAAAGGCGCTCCGGGGCTCCGCGCGCGAAACCAGGCACGACTCGACCGTTGCGTCGCTTACCGCCAGCTGGTGCGTCACATCCAGCGGCGTCACGATCACCGGCACGCCGGCGGCCAGGACTGCGTCCGCCGCCTCGGGGTCCACGTAGAAGTTGAACTCCGCGCGCGGCGTCACGTTGCCGCCCGCATGCAGCGAGCCGCCCATGACCACGATGGCCGCCGCTCGTCGCATGGCCGCCGGGTCGCGCCGGAGCGCGGCGGCGACGTTCGTCAGCGGACCTAGCGCGATCACGGTCACCGGTTCGGGTGAAGCCGCGACCTCCTCGATGATCAGGTCCACGGCGTCGTCCGGGACGTCCATAGGTTTGGTGGCGGGCCTGCGCCAGCGTTCGTGACCGGTGATCCCGGCCAGGCCATCGGACCCGTGGACCTCCTCCGCCGTCACCAGGTCGCGCGCCAAGGGCTTGGCGCAGCCCTGGGCCAGCCGGATTGCCCGACCCGGCGCCAGGATGCGCAGCAGATAGTCGGCATTGGCCGTGCCCGTCGCCAGGTCCACGTTCCCCGCCACGGTCGTCACCGCGCGCACGGACAGCTCCGGCGAGGCCAGCGCCAACGCCAGGGCCAACGCGTCGTCGACGCCCGGGTCGCTATCGATGACGACGGGAATGCTGGTTGGCATCAGCTTGATCCTTCGCTGGCTGGCCCGGTGGCCCATGCGGCGTGCAGCATGGGCGGCTCCTGAAGGGTCCCACGCTGCACGCAGCGCGGGCCACCGCATTCCGAGAAATCAAAGCCGCCGCCCACGCCCGAGCGCGCGCTGGGTTTCAGCGCCAATCGACTCACTGCCATAATGCGGCTTCCGGCAATGCGCGCATGCGCGGAAGGGGCAAGCGATGCCGCGTGACCTGGCTATTGGCAATGGCCGCCTGCTGATCGCGTTCGATGGCGACTATCGGGTTCGCGACATCTACTTTCCACACGTGGGGCTTTGGAACCACGCCGGCCACGATCCGTTTCGGTTTGGGATTTGGGTCGACGGCGCATTCGATTGGATCACCGCGCGCAACTGGAACGGCACGCTGCGCTACCGACCCGACACCCTGGTCAGCGATGTTCGCCTGGTCAACGACGATCTCGGTCTGGAGCTGGTCTGCGCCGACACCGTTGACTTCCATCGCCCCATCTACCTTCGACGCATGGTCGTGCGCGACCTCCGGGGAGCGCCGCGGCACGTCAAGCTCTTCTTCCATCACGACTTCTACCTGTTCCGCGACGGCGTGGGCGACACGACCTATTTCGATCCCCTCACGCGCGGCATCGTGCATCACAAGCGGGACGTGCTGTTCATGGCCAATGCCTGGGCGGGCGAGCAGCCGGGTTTCGACGCGGTCAGCACGGGCACCAAGCATCTGCACGGGTTGGAGGGCACCTGGCGCGACGCCGAGGACGGCAACCTCTCCGGCAACGCCATCGCCCAAGGGCTGGTCGACAGCACCGGCGGCGTGGAGGTGCGCGTGCCCGCGGGGGGCGACGCGGTGGCGCACTACTGGCTGGCGGTCGGCGACGAGTTTTTTGCCGTCAAGGACGAAAACGACATGGTCGTGCGGCGCGGCCCTGACGCCCTGATCGAACGCACCAATCACTACTGGCGGCATTGGGTCACCCGCGAGGGGCTCGACTTCACCGGACTCGATCCGGCCGTGCGCGATCTCTACCGCCGCAGCATGCTCATCGTCCGCACCCAAACCGACGACGACGGCGCGATCATCGCGGCCAACGACAGCGACATCCTGCAGTTCGGCCGCGACACCTACACCTATATGTGGCCGCGCGACGGCGCCCTGGTCGTCCACGTGCTGATCCAGGGCGACCACCGCGAGCTGGCGCGGCGCTTCTTCGATTTCTGCCTCCGCACGATTCAGCCCGGCGGCTTCATGCTCCACAAGTACAACCCCGACGGAACGCCGGGCAGCAGCTGGCATCCCTGGGCGGACGCGGCCGGCAATCGCATCCTGCCGATCCAGGAAGACGAAACCTCCCTGGTGCTGTGGGCGCTTGGCGCCTACGACGAGCGTTTCAAGGACACCGAGGTCGTCAAGCCCTTGTATGCGCCGCTCATCAAGCGAGCTGCCGACTTCATGGTGCGATTTCGACATCGGGAAACCGGACTGCCCGCGCCCTCCTGGGACCTGTGGGAGGAGCGGTACGGCATCCACACGTTCACCGTCGCGAGCGTCTATGGCGGACTGCGGGCGGCGGCTGCCTTCGCCCGCGGGTTCGGCGAAGAAGCCGCCGCCGACGAGTACGCCGCCGCTGCCGCGGAGATTCGCGAGGCCGCGTTCGAGCACCTTTACGACGAGGGTGAGCAGCGATTCATTCGCCGCCTGGAGGTCACCGACGACGGCGCGCTGGTACCCGATCTGACGATCGACGCCAGCGTCTGCGGCATCTGGCGCTTCGGGCTCTGCGAGCCGACGGACGAGCGCTGCGTGTCCACCATGCACTCGCTGCGCGACCGGCTCTGGGTAAAGACCGACATCGGCGGCGTGGCGCGCTACGAGGACGACTACTACCACCGCGTGTCGGACGACATCGAGCGCATTCCCGGCAATCCGTGGTTCATCTGCACGCTGTGGCTGGCGCAGTGGGAGGCGGCGGCGGCGCAGTCCATGGCCGACCTGGAGCGCGCGCACGAGTTGATGCGCTGGGTAGTTGACCGCGCCCTCCCCAGCGGCACCCTGGCCGAGCAGGTGCATCCGCTCACCGGGCAGCCGCTCAGCGTGAGCCCGCTCACCTGGAGCCATGCCGAGTTTGCCGCCACCGTGCAGACGTACGTGGCCCGGGCGCGTGAGCTCCGCGGTCAGGGCGACTGAGTATCACGGCGCGGCGCGTTCAGATCAGGGCGGGCGACTACAGCGGCGCCGCGCGCTTGCACGACACGCCGGCGGCCGACGCCGTGTGGCGGACCCTGCCACTGAGCGTGCCGGCGAGCACCTGGGGCGACGAAATCTACGCCGGCATCGGCGTCGACGTGGATCCGCCCCTCGACGCCACGGACGTTGCGGCCGTGGGCGATCTGGCAATCTGGCCGCCGGGGCGCGCGATCTGCATCTTCTTCGGTCCCACGCCGGCCAGCCGCGGAACCGAGCCGCGCGCCGCAAGCCCGATCGCGCCAGTCGGACGCATCGACGACCCCGACGTTGCCGCCCTGCGCCGGGTCTGCTCGGGCGCGACGCTCACCATCGAGGCGTTGGACGAGCTACAGGCGTAACGCGGGCAGCGCGCCCGACTTCTTGAAGCGGAGTTGACGCGTTCGCATTCTGTCTGGTAGCGTGAGCGTGCGTGGAATCATCAGGCGCGTGACTGTTGGTCATGCCGCGTCGCGCGTCGCGGAGGATGTCGCCCATGGGCGGCCCGCTCACTCAGCGCCAGCATCGCGTGCTGGTCACCATCGAGCGCTTCGTGCGCGACGAGGGCTACACCCCCAGTGTTCGCGAGGTCGGCGGCATCGTCGGGCTGGCCCCGGCCACCGTCCAGCAGCACCTGGACGCCTTGGAGCGCAAGGGCTACATCCGGCGCACCGGCCAGTCGCACGGCATCGAGATTCTCGATAACGGCGCCGACGCCGGCGTGGTCCACGTGCCGATCATCGGCGAGATTGCCGCCGGTCTGCCGATCGACGCCTACGAGGAGCGGATCGACACCGTGCCCGTGGCTTCCGGCCTCGTGCCCTCCGGCGAGACCTATGCGCTGCGCGTGCGCGGCGACAGCATGATCGACGACCACATTTGCGACGGCGACCTGGTGATCGTTGCGCCCGCGGAGGCCGTGCGGGACGGGCAGATCGCCGTGGCCATGCTGGACGACGGCAGCGCCACCCTCAAGCGCCTCTTCCGCGAGAACGGCCGCGTGCGTCTGCAGCCCGCCAATGCCGATTACGCCCCCGTCTACGCCCGCGACGTGCGCGTGCGCGGCCACGCCGTCGCCATCCTGCGGAGTCTCTAGGCCAAGGATTCTTCGCGCGGCATTCGCGCGGTCTGTCATTCCGACCGCCAGGGAGGAATCTCGGGTGCCGGTGCACGGCCGTGCGGATAGCCCGATTCCGTGTGCACGAGGCGGCGCAAACCTGACTCGAAGCAGCTAAGCGCCGAATCGTTCGCTATTTGTTCGTTCGGTATTTGTCTGGTACTATCGGCGCACACTGATCGCAGTCGACGCGCACATGCAGGACCTTGGCTCAGCCGCCTGGAACGGACACCGGGTGGTCATGCACGCCGACATGGACGCCTTCTATGCGGCCGTCGAGCAACGTGAACGGCCGGAGCTGCGCGGCAAGCCGGTGATCGTCGGCGGGTCGCGCGACGGACGCGGCGTGGTCACCGCGGCTTCATACGAAGCGCGGGCGTTCGGCGTGCGCTCAGCCATGCCCTCGCGCCAGGCCGCACGGCTCTGTCCGCAGGCCGAGTTCGTTCCCGGACGCATGGACCTCTATTCCGAGGTGTCGAGCCGGATGATGGACCTGTTCCGCGCTTACACCCCGCTCGTCGAGCCGCTGTCGCTGGACGAGGCCTTCCTCGACGTCACTGGCTGCGAGCGCCGCTACGGGACGCCGTCCGAAATCGCGAATCACCTGCGCGCGACCGTGCGCGAGCGCGAAGACCTCCCGATCTCCGTCGGCGTGGCGACCACCAAGTCGGTGGCCAAGATCGCCTCCCAGGTCGCCAAGCCCGACGGCTGGCGCGTTATCCCTCCCGGCGCGGAGTCCGACTTCCTCGACCCGCTGCCCGTCCGCATGGTTTGGGGCATTGGCCCCAAAACCGCGGCCAAACTCGGGCGGCATGGGGTGACCACCATCGGCGACCTGGCCCGCATCGCGCCGGAACGGGTCCACGCGGGCTTCGGCGGAACCGCCGCTCAAGCCGCCGTGCGGTCGCGCGGCATCGACCCGCGGGCCGTAACTCCCGCGCGCGGGCGCCGCTCAGTCGGCAACGAGGTCACCTTCGACCGCGATGTCGATGACCGGACCGTTGTGGTGGACTACCTGCAGCAGCTCGCCGAGCACGTGGGCCAGCGGCTGCGCGCCAAGCACCTGCGCGCGCGCACGATCAGCGTCAAGGTGCGCTACGCCGACTTCCGCACCATCACGCGGCAGACGACCGTCGGGGCGGCTGTGGACATCGGCGCGGCCATTTTCGCGTTGGCCCGCGACCTGTTTCTGCGCGTGGCGCGCGCCGACGATGTCTACCGCCTCGTGGGGGTTCACGCCACCGCGCTTGAGAGCTTCGGCTTCCGCCAGCTGCCGCTGTGCCCGGCGGAGACGCGTGAGCGTCGGCCGCTCGATGAAGCGCAGGACGTGATTCGCCGGCGATTTGGCGACGCCGTGCTGGCCCCCGCCTCGCTGCTCGCCAGCCAGGCGCGCATGAGCTCGAGTCGATACGCCTGGCGCGACGCGGTGCTCGCGTGATGCGTCCATCGCTACACCCTTCCGACATTCCCGCGAAGGCGGGAATCCAGCCCCACCCAACCTGGAACCTGGCCGGCTCGCTCCAGGCATCCGTGGCCGGGCCGGGTTACGCCGACGGCTGCACGATTGATTTCCGGCCGGCGGCACTGTCTTGGATCGGGAATCCGGGTGCCGCATCCATTTTGAGCATTCCCACCGCAATCGGCGCCGGATTCGATTGGAGGCCAGCATGAGCCGCGTGCCCGACACGTTTTTTGCCCTGCTGCGGCAGGTTGCCGACGAGCGAGGCGGCGGACCGGACGTGGTGCGGTCTCGCCTGGCGGCGGTGCGCCGCGACCGCCGGCGCTTGGCGCGGCTCGAACGCCTCTACGGCTACGCCCTGCGCCATCCGGCCCCTGATCGCGATCGGGTGCTGCGCGCCGTAGCCGGCCAGGTGCTGGAGCACGGCGCCGCATTCGTGCTGGGTCGCGGTTCGCGCGAGGCGCAGCTGGCCTTGAGCTGGGGGCATCAGGTCTATCGCGAGGTGCACGCCGCGCGGCGTGACTTGCGATTCACCCGCGGGCCGGGGCCGCGCCAGCTCGTCGCCGAGTGGCATTTCCAATTCCCGGTCGTCGATCTCGTGCTGCGGCACTTCCGCCGCCGCTGGCGCGGCCACACGCTCATGATCCGGGACGGACGCCGCACGTACGTCCAGGACGGGTGTGGCATCAGCTTGAAACTGGCCTCCAGCCGAGGGGCCGAGGAGCCATCGATCTGGTCGTCGTCATCCGGCGGTGATATTCTGTCAAGTCAGGCGCATTTCGTCGCCGCACCTGGGAGGCAGGGGATGGCGTAGCTGCGTATGCGGTTCCTGCGGGGATCGGCCGAATCAATACGTGCCGTGCTGACCGCGGGCAACTTCATCGGGGCCTCGCCTCCATCGCTCAGCGCCGAGCAGCTCGCGCTATTCCAGACGCACTCGCAGCGCAGCTTTGCCGCCGTCGTCGACCAGGCAATCGCCGACGACGCTGATCTCATTCTCATCGCGGGCGGTCTGTTCGCGCGGCCCGAGCCGGGACTCGACGACATTCGCTTTGCTTCCCAGTGTCTTGGGCGCGCGCGCGACGCCGGAATCGCGGCGATCGCCTTGGACGAGGCCGACAGTCCCGTGACCGGCAGCACGGGCATTACCTTCCTCGAAGAGCTTGGGCTGTTAGCCGGCGTGCGGCCCGACGGCGGCATTCGCAGCCGGACCGTCGAGGTGGCGGGACTTTCGCTTGAAGTTGGCGCGGATCCCACATTCAGCCATGCCGATCCCACGCCTCACCAGGCAGTCCTCCGCATCGCGCTGACCAGCGACTCGGAGGCGCTGCAGCGCCCAGAGGTTATGGCCGCCGACGTCGTCGTCCTTGGCGGCCGGCCCGATCCCGGTCAGCGTCAACTGGGAAACGGCTTCGTGATCTGCCCCGGCTGGTCCGCGCCCGCGGTCAGCGAGCGACGCTCGGAGTCGGGGTTTGCCCTCATGGACCTGGATCAGGACGGCGTGATTGCCGCGGAGTTTCGCGAGCTTGCGGGCGTCTCGCCGGTCGTCGTCAGGTTTACCGCGGAGGAACTGGCCGTCCGCGACCCCGCCGGTGCCATCCGCGAGCGAGTGGCGTCGCTGTTGGGGAGCGCCCCGCTGGTAACGATTGAATTTGTGGGAGAGTTCTCGCGCGAGCTGTGGCATCGCTGTCGAGTCGCCGATCTGAGCCGCCAGGCATCCTCCGCCGGCACGCTGGTGCACCTTGACCTGGCGCAACTCGACATAATAACCGGCCCGGCAGACGCCCGCCCTACGCGCTCCTTCGTGGTGGAAGTGCGGCGCGCGGCCGAGCAGCTGTCCGGCGGCGCCGCGCCGGCGGACGACGCGGACACCGTCGCACGGGCGCGCCGGTTGGTCGTCGATGGCTTTCGACGACGCGCCGAAAGCCGCGTCGCGTGATTCTCCTGGAGCGGCTGACGGTCCGCGAGCTTGGCGCCTTGCACCGCGTCGACTTAGAGTTCCAGCCGCAGGGGCATCATCTGATCACCGTCCCGCGTGACCAGGCGCAAGCCGTGCACGCGGCGCTTTTGACCTGTCTCTACGGCCCTCTCGACGGCATGCGCGCCAGGTCCGACGGCGCAATGGTGGAGTGCGTGCTCGCGGCCGGCGGGCGGCCGCTCACCGTGCGGCGCACCCTGCGGGCCACCGGTGGCGATGAGGCTGAGCTGTTGATCAATCGCGGCCCACGCTCGACGCCCGTCCACGGCGAGGCTCAGGTGCGCGCGGCACTCGACAAGACGTTGGGACTCGATCAAGCGACCTTGGAATTGCTGGTGCGGCCGCAACCGCGCGCCGAGCTGCCCCCGGCCGACGAGATTCGGGCGCTGCTGCGCCGCCTGCTCGGTGAGCGGCGCATCCAGGAAATGGAAGTCGAGTTCGCGGAAAGCCCGGCGCACCTCGAAGAAGAGACTCTGGCGCGAGCGCGCGTCGAGCTGGCGCAGGCGGTGGCCCGTGCGTCGGCCAACGAGGACGAGATCGAACGGCTGGATCGTGCGTTGAAGCGCTGGCGCGTGCGCCAGGCATTGCAAGCGCTCACCGCGGCATCGGAGCGCGCGGCGGAGGCCGACGCGGCCGAGCGTCGATATCGTGTGCTGCGCGGGCAATTCCTTGACGAGCGCGACCGCCTGGCCGCGTACCGCGAGCTTGCCTCGCTCTGGGCGGATCACGCGCGCTACGCCGCCGAAGCCAGCCGCGCTCGGGAGCACATTGGGCGATTGGATGCGCGGCTGGGCGATCTCGCGTCCCTCGCGCAGCAGGCCCGGACCGGCGCCGAGCGTCTTGCGGCTCTCGATCAAGCCTGCGACGCCGCCACCGCCGGCGCCGCGGCGTCGGAAGCGGCTGACCGCGCCCGGGCCAAGCGCGACCACCACCACCGCACCGCCCATGAACTCCGGCTGGCTCGCTCCAACCTGGTCGAGGCCGGGGTGGTGCAGGCCAAGGCTCAGGCCGGCGCCGAGCGGGCCCGGACCCTGCGCAAACGCGCCCACGAAGAGGAGCACCTCCCCGCCGCGCACCGGCTGTGGGGCCAGCTCAGCGAGATTCTCCAGGCCGAGTCCGAGCACGCGGGCGACGAGGTCGATCCCTCGGACCTGACGCGTGAAACCACTCGCGTCAAGCAAGACCTTCGGTCGCTAGCCATCGAGGCCCAGCGCCGGCGAAACCGCCTGATGCTGGCGGCCGTCGGCGTCGCTCTCGGCATAGTTTTGGCGACGATCGGCTTCTCCGGCGCCGCGCCGCTGGCCGTGCTGGGCATGGCGATGGTCGTCGCCGGCGCGGCCGCGGGCGCCTGGTCGCTGTGGAGCCAAGGCGCCGATCGCGCTCTCGAGGATGAGCTACTGGATCAGCTGGCCGAGATTGATCACGACCTCCGCCACAGCGAGCAACGGGCCGCCCGGCTGGCCGTCAGTCGCAAGCGGCGCGCCGGAATCGAGCGAGACTTGGAGCGGCGCGACCTCGAGATTCCCACCTCGCCGGAGCGCGCGCGCATCCTGCGCGACAGCGCCACCGCAAGATTGCGTCGGCTGGCCGACGGTGACAGCTCGGTCTCGACCGACGATCTCGAATCCGAGTGCGCCCGCACCGAGCGGGAATTGGTCCACGCCGAGCGCGAGGTGCACCGATTGCGCGCCCGCGTCGAGGCGCTGGAAACCTCGGGCGTGGAGGAGCGCGCGGCGGCCGCCCAAGCCGAGCTCCGCAGCCAGATCGAAGCCAGCGGACGCGCCCGGGGTCAAGCGTCGGAACTGGCTCGAACCCTTGAATTGCCCGACGATCACTCGGCGCTGGTCAATGCCCGCGACGCCCAGCGGCGCGAGCTGAACGCCATGCAGGAGCGTCTGGACCGGGGAGCCAACCTCGAGGCGGGGCGGCAACGCGCGGTGTGGAAGCTCCGCGCCGCCGAGAGCGCGCTGCCGGGAGTCGCGCAAGCCATCGACGCGCTGGTGGCCACCAACGCCGGGTTGCCGCGGGAGCAACCATCCGACGAAGCCATTGGCCGCCTCGACGGACTGGCCGCCCTGGCGGACATCGTCGCCGCGGTGGGTGAATTGCGGGCAGCCTCGGGCGTGACCGAGGCGTCCGAAACGGCGCGGGTCGCGCACGCTGGCGTGGCGCGGGCGACGACCGAGCTGGCCGGCGCTGTACGCGCGGCGGGCGCGCACGTCGACGACACCCCGACCGCTTCGGAGGTTCGGGCGATTTTCTCCGACCTGGATCAGGACCGCCTGGAAGACGCGGGCGGCGCTCGCCGACGGATGCAGCGAGCCCGAGCCGCGCGACGAGAGTTCGATGCCCAGATCCGAAAGCTGGAGCTCCGCACCGGCGCCGTGCGTCACGATGTCGATCTGGATGCGGCGCGCGCGGCGCTCGATGACCTGGTCGACCGGCGTCGCGTGCGGGCCGCCGCGTCGCGCCTCATGACCCAAGCGCTCGATGCGCTGGCGAGCGGCGTCCGGCTCGCCACCGAGGCCGCCCTGCGCCAGATTATCGGCCGTGTGACCGGCGGGATGTACTGGGACGTCCGTATTTCCCAAGACCAGGCGGTGCATGTCTGGGACGAAGCCCCCGAAGCTTGGAAGCCCCTCGGGCAGGTCGCCGACGCATTGCGC